>VXLM01000004.1 GCA_009841605.1 Dehalococcoidia bacterium | reverse complement strand
CAGAAGGCCCTCGACATGCACCGCCAGTCGCTGCAGGCGATGCTGGTCCACGTCTCCCGGCGGCTCCCCGAAGGCGAACGCCTCACCGTGGTCCGCTCGGCGAAGCCGCGCCGCACGGGCGGACGGGCCTACCGGCCGGAACAGATCCGCATGGTGGCCGCCGCCCAGAACCCTCGCAACGGCCTTTCGACTCTGATCGCCCACGCCGCCGGACTGCGTTCCCACGAGCTGCTGACGCTCGCCCGTCCCGAAGAACAGCCACCCGACCGCCGACCGGCGCGTCCAGAGAAGTTCGACGGCAGGCCGGGACGCGACTACACGGTGATCGGCAAGGGCGGCCTCGTCCGCCTGGTCCGGCTCCCGGACCAGCTTGCCGACCGTCTCGAGGAACGCCGCCGCGACGAGCCGTTGCGCGTCACCGACCGCGGCATCCACTACCTCTCCTGGTACGACGTGGCCGGCGGCACGCCGTGGAGCGTCAGCTTCTCCGGTGCCTCCAAGCGCGCCCTGGGCTGGACCGCCGGCGCCCACGGCGCTCGCCATGCCTACGCCCAGGAGCGCATGGACGAACTTCAGCGCACCCTCGTCCGCGCCGACGCGCTGGAGACCGTCAGCCAGGAACTCGGGCACTTCCGCCCGGAGATCACCGAGACGTACCTCAGGTGACCACGCTCACGATCCATCTCAGCCAGATCCAGATCGAAGTCCTCGACGAGATCATGGGCGGCAGGCGCGACTACCGGACGGACGACACCGGCCGCGGCTACGCCATCGGCGAGATCCTGCTCAAGCACCACTACCTGCTCGGCGAGCGCGAAGACCGCAAGGGCGAGGCGGCCGCGGCGCAGCAGGCGCTCCGCGACCAGCTCGAAGCCTTGGCCCGCGAGCGGGACGCCGTCCGCGAGGCGCTCGACGCCGAGCGCGCCACCCGCCGCCGCGACCGCGAGCGGCACGCCAGGACCCGCGAGCGTCTGCGCGGTGCACGCAACGCGCTCCAGCGTCTGGCCGAGTCCCGCGCCACGTACCGCGATCTCGCGCTGCGGGTCGAGGCGGCGCTGGAGCGCACGCAGCCGCGCAAGGACCTCGGCGACCTCGAAGGCCGCCTCGCCCGCGCGCTGCGCGCCGCCGGCTTCACGATGCGCGACGCGCCCGACCGCTAGAGCCGCCCATCGTCCGACGGATTCGCGAATCGCCGCCCGGCGCGGTCCGGCGCCGCTTCGATGGCGCTCCTGGCCCAACGTGTCCGAATGCCCCCCGAACGCCTCGTCGAAGCCGCTGCTCGCCCGCACGCTGGGAAAGGGTCCTGGCGGACGCCTGTTCCCAGCGTCCGGGCTCGCCTTGCCGCGTTTCGCGCACAATTGGCCGCTAACATGCGCCACGCACAACCGAAAACGCTGCTTGCCTCGTGGTCCGGTGGTCTATAGAGTCCGCGCCAACCTCAGCCCTTCGGGGCGCACAGACGCCGGGATCTGCGACCCGGACATGGCTTCCCCACCATGCGAATCATCGGGAAGAGCCCACAGTGTGCGGCCCCAGTCCTACCCCAGCTGAATCAACGGGCGCAGCCGCCGGGAGCGGCCTTTCAGCAACCCCCCTGCTGACACAACCGGAGCAACGAATCGGACAGACCGCAAGCAACCCAGCGAGACGTCTCGATTCGTCGGACCCCGGCTGAACGATACGGGAAGACGCGCAACGCGTCGCAGAGGTTCCACTGGCCAAAGGAACAGCGCGTGAGCAGTGCCGGCGTCGTCCGCGAGGACGGAACGGGTGCGAATCGGATGACCGGATTAGGTACCCGCGATTCCGCTCAGCATCGACAGATCGCAAGCAATCAGTCGAATGCGAGAACTTTCTAACTCATCGCCATCGCTTGCTCCCCAGCATCTCTCGCCGTGGCCGGCGTGCCGCGCATCTGCCTCCGTCAAATTGGCTTGGCTTGGCGATTCGTGATCGTCGGCTCCGCGGCCAGTCGTCGCCGCCAGTCCGCCACGAGCTCAATCTCGATACCGCAGGCCAACGCCGCCGCCTCGTCGATGACCTTCCGTGCTTCGCATTCCTCGGCCAGCTTCATCGGCAGCAGTTCGGCATCGAGAACCTCGTCGAACGCTTCCCTCAACGAGGGCCATGCCGGGTTGTCCGGTTTGGGGATCCGTATCTCGCGGAGGTGCGCCAGTTGCCACGTCGGGTAGGTGAGCTTCTGCGCCCTTCGATTGAGCAGCATTAGTCGAACCAGCGTGGAGTTCCACCACGCCGCCAGTGCCTTCTGCTTGTCCTCCTCCGGCACCGCCACCGGGACCCACCACCCGAAGGACGGCGTCGCACTCCACAACCCGGTCAAGCGTCCGCTCACGGTATCGAATCGCATCGGCACGAGCAGGTGGCCCTTCTGCGCCGCATAACGTTCAGCGAGTCCGCGTTTGGCCGGTCGGGGCCGGTACCATACGTCGGGCTCCCCCGCCACGGTACGCCGCAAGCCGCTGGAGACCGAGTGGAATCCAGAAACCGCATCACTCGTTTGTTCCATGGAAGTCTCGTAGGCGTCCTGAATGCGTCGGCCGGCCGGGCCCACGTCGAAGCGGAGGCCAGTGGGCTCCAAATGGTGGTTCGACTCAATAGCCGCTGCAGCCTCGGCTAGCGCGCCGTCATACCACTGCACCGGCGTCCAGTCGCCGGCACGCACGCGGCTCGCGGACCAGTTCTGAACGCTGCCCCACGATCCGGGCGAGCCGGACGCGATCGCGTCTGAAGCTTCCCCCGCGTCACCGACAGACTGCGATCAACCAATTGATTTAACTATATTTATCCGCCGCTGGCAACAGTGGGTACTCCTTGCACTACTCCTTTGGTATCTGGAGACTTTCTGGCCGGGCGGCGGGGCCTAGCGTAAGCGTTCGGTCGTGCCGGTATAGGCCACTGGTAACGAGATTCGACATTCG
>VXLM01000025.1 GCA_009841605.1 Dehalococcoidia bacterium | reverse complement strand
GGGTCGGGGCTATTCGCGAACCGCCCCTACGAGAGGTTGGACAGGGTTGTCGCCTAGCCGAACTGGTACTCTCTCGTGCCCGCGATCAGGGCCAGGACTCTGCCGGTGACGCGGGAGGCGTTGGCGAAGTCCTCGGGGGACTGCCATGAGACTGAACCACCCTCGCCGTCGACGTACTCGATGAGCTCCTGCCGGGTCTTGTCCTTGACGCTAAGAGGCCCCATGAGGTCGAGGCAGTGGTCGATCAGGTCGTCTGCCTTCATGGCCGTCCCGTTCGACGCGGCGACCCGGCGGATGATGTACTGAACTCCCGGGAGGGACGTGTCGCTGAACTTGTCGGCCATGAAGTTGACCCGCCGGACGAGAGCGCCGCTGTTGATCCACTCGTGGCCGGTATGCCATCCCTCTACGCTGGGGGGATCGTGCAGGCTCTGGCCCATGAACATCGGCTCCAAGGCGACCTCTTCCCAGTCGGGGTGAGGCTCGGACAGGGCACCAGTCACCCTGAGCGTGCCGGCGACGACCTCGGCGGGGTTCATCACGTGCTTGTACATGGAGTCCTTGAAGAAGTCGGACGTGAAGATCGTCCGCAGGACGGGCTTGATCTCGTAGTCGTTCTTGACGAAGGACTCGCAGATCGTCCTGATGGCCTCGGGGTTGCGCGGCGGCTCGATAGGCCACGCGGGGACCTGCGGCTCGTCGGCCACGAAGAAGTTGTAGAGATGGCGCGCGATGAAGACGTGGCACGCGGGCTGCCGGACGATGATGTCGATGACGTCGAATCCGTCGAAGTTGCCTGTATGACCGAGGTAGTCCTTCTCGGCGCCGTCGTGGTCCTCGGGGTGAAACTCGTAGTTCCACAGGTGGGGACCCCAGAGGAGCCAGTGGATCTTCGTATCGAAGGCCCAGCCGGTGAAGGCGCGGGAGGCCTCGAACACGTCCTTCTCGGTGTAGTTGCCGATGCCCATTGAGAACAGCTCCATGAGCTCGCGGCCCCAGTTCTCGTTCGGAGCGCGCTTGTGGTTCTCCTGGTTGTCGAGCCAGTAGAGCATCGTGGGATTCTGGGCGAGCCTGACGAGCAGGTCGCGGTAGTTCCCAAAACCATGTTCGCGGAACATGGCGATCTGTTCCTTGATCTCGTAGGCGCTCTCGACCTTGTTGTCGCCGGTAGCGAATACCTGGTGCCAGAAGAGGCCGATCTTCTCCTCCAGCGGGCGCTCGGTGTTGACCATGCGGTAGAGCCAGTTGACCGAGGCGTGGTTTACCTTCGGCGGGCGCTCCGAGTCGGGATGGTACCGGTACAGCAGGTATTCATCGACCTCGGGCCGCTCATCGGGGTTGAGGAGCCACTCGACGGTTGCGTCGTAACCGTCGTCGGCCCGTCGCTCAATCTCGTCGCGGGTCGCGCCGAAACCTGCGCGCCGGAGGAGGTGTGCCATCAGGGCGATTTCTTGCTTCGTAGCCATCTGTGCCACCTTAGCTTGAGGTAAGAATTAGTGTAGTTTGGCACCTATGGTGTGTCAACTAGACGTATAATGGCCGGACGGCGATTTGGAGGAGACATTGGTAAAGCACGGAGTCGATTTCCCTCCGTTCGAAGAGTTCGCGGACCCGCTATTCATGGCGGAGTTGGCGTACGAGGCGGAGCAGGCCGGATGGGACGGGGTGTTCACGTGGGACCACGTCTGGCTGGGCATGAAGGAGCCGTTCGCCGATCCGTGGGTGGCATTGTCGGCCGTCGCCATGCGAACGGAGCGAGTCCGCATCGGGGCGATGGTGACGCCGCTGGCACGGAGGCGTCCGTGGCAGGTGGCACGGGCGACCGTTTCACTCGACCACCTCTCGGACGGCAGGCTGATCTTTGGGGCGGGTCTCGGCAGTCCGCCCGACGCCGAGTTCGGCGTGTTCGGCGAAGAGACGGACAGCAAAGTGCGCGCCCGGAAGCTGGACGAGGGCCTCGATGTTCTTGCGGGCCTTTGGAGCGGTGAGGCGTTTTCGTATGAAGGGGAAGAGTACCGCATCGACGACGTGACGTTTCTTCCGAAGCCGGTGCAGGAGCCTCGCATTCCCGTGTGGGTGGGAGGCCAGTGGCCGAATAGGGCTCCGTTCCGCAGGGCTGCACGGTGGGACGGGGCGTTTCCAACCTCCAACGACGGCAACACGCCCATCACACCGGACATCCTCCGGGATGTCGGCGATTACGTGGGGGCGCACCGGACGAGCGACGGGCCGTACGACATGGTAGCCGGAGTGGAAAACCCGATGGACGATCCTTCGGAGGTGGCCGACCGCATCGACGCGCTGGAGGAAGCGGGACTGACGTGGGCTATCTACAGCTTCGGGTCGTGGAACGGGACCATGGAGGGGACGAGGGAGCGGATACGGCAGGGGCCGCCTCGGTAGACGCCCGTTGCAACGTCACTTGCGTCACATCCGCTTGCCGGCGACGACGGTCCTCATCTTCCTTGCCATCGAGTTCCTGGATGAACTCGTGGACGGGGTCGGGAGCGCGGCGTGGCCGCTGGTGAGGAACGACCTCAATCTCAACTACGTTCATATCGGGCTGCTGCTGAGCGTGCCCGGTATTTTCTCCACCTTCATCGAGCCGGTCATCGGGATTCTCGGAGACGTGGGGTACCGAAGGCTGCTAGTGGTGGGCGGAGGCGTGGCGTTCGCGGCGGCGGTCGGGCTGGTGTCGGTGAGCCAGGGGTTCGTGGTACTGCTGATCGCGTGGATCATTTTCTTTCCCGCGTCGGGTGCGTTCGTCAGTCTCTCGCAGGCGTCCCTCATGGACTACGACCCGAAGCGCCGAGAGCAGAACATGGCGCGCTGGGTGTTCGCGGGCTCCGTCGCCAACGTTCTTGGCCCACTGGCTCTCGCAGCGGCGATTGCCATAGGGATCGGATGGCGCGGGGCGTTTCTGGCGACTGCGGTACTCGCAATTCCGGCAGTCATCGCCGCGTACAGGCTCCCCTTCGGCGCGGTGGAGCGTGAGCCCGACCGGGAAACTCAGTCGTTCCGTGAAGGGATCCGTACCGCCGTAAGGGCGCTCAAGCGCTTCGAGGTGGTCAGGTGGCTCACGCTCCTACAGGCGTCCGACCTGATGCTCGACATATTCAAGAGCTTCCTCGCCCTGTACATGGTCGACATTGCGGGGGTGTCGGAGTCGAGGGCGGCCCTGACAATCGCCGTGTGGGTGGGCGTCGGTCTCATTGGAGACTTGCTCCTGATCCCGCTGCTGGAACGGGTGCGGGGGCTAACCTATCTCCGATACAGCGTGGTAGTCGTCCTGCTCCTCTATCCGGCATTCCTCCTCGCGCCATCGTTCGAGATTAAGCTCGTCATCGCTGGGCTGCTGGGGTTCGCGAACGCGGGGTGGTACTCCATCCTCCAGGGACAGGCATACTCTTCCCTGCCCGGTCGGAGCGGGACGATCGTGGCGCTCGGGAACGTCTTCGGTATAGTCGCTTGGGTGGTCCCATTGGGGCTTGGTGTGGTTTCCGCGACCTGGGGACTGGATACTGCGATGTGGCTGCTCCTGGCGGGGCCGGTCGTGCTGCTGATTGGCCTCGTGGAGAGTGGAATGCGGGGGGAGAGAAAGTAGAGAGAGTTGAGGGGGTTCACCGCGGAGGGTGCGGAGAGCGCAGAGGGAGGAGGATGAGGCTAAGGTGGGGGGATCACGGAGAACACAGAGGGAAGACGATGGGGTATTATGGCGGCGGTTTTGAATGGGGTTTGGGGAGAACCACCTTCCTTAGTCCTTCCCCCGTGCGGGGAAGGATAGAAGACTTTGGAGAAGGAGAGAGAAATGTCGCGAGAACAGCTTCGGTTTCTGGTGGTGATGGCGCATCCGCACGACTTTACGCACTGTGCGGGGACGTGCGGGGTACATACGGGACTGGGTGACGAGGTGATTTGGGTGTCGATGACGTCGGGGAGGATGACGCACAATGAGCGTCTCGCGGACGAGCTCATGAAACCCGAGAGCGAGCAGGATCCGGCCATCGTCAACCAGTCGGCCGAGAGCTACGCGGCGGAGAAGGCGTCTGAGTTGGAGCAGGTCGGGGCGCTGTTCGGAGTGAAGGACGTGCGAGTCCTCGATTTCACGGACAAGCCGTTTGTGGTGGAGAGGCAGCCGGACTCCATCGAGGTGATGAGGGAGCTGATCCTGGAGACCCGTCCGCACGTGATACTGACGCAGAGCCCGTTCGTGGACGGGCATCACGGCATGGCGTCGGCCACTAAGAATGACCATACAGAAACGGGCATTGCGGTGATGGAGGCCAAGCTGCTGGCGCAGCTTCCGCGCTACGGGCAGCGAATGGCTCCTCATACGGTGCCTGCAACATACTTCCCGGGCATCTACTTCGCCCGCGAGTACTGGGATTTCGCAGTCGACGTGACGGACCAGATCGACGCCCGCAAGAAGGCCGAGGCGCTGTACAAGTCACAGGGCCACGACGAGGAATACGGCGCGCGCCGGGTTGAAATATCCGTAGGCCATCAGGGCATGTCGTCAGGCGTGCCCTACGCCGAGGGGTTCGTGCAGGAGAGCGCGCCGACGGTGCCTCACATCGAGCTATCGCCCTACACGCTCCGCAAGGGTACGGAGACGCGGGCGGATACGATGCGGTCGATTGCAGGGAAGAAGTAGGGGACAGGACCCTCACCCCAGTCCGCTCCTAGACTCCCTCCGGCCAAGGGCGAAAACGGCCTCTAACAACTCCCCCGTAAAGAGAGGTGTAACATGCAAAAGGTTCAGGGATTCGGCGGGTTCTTCTTTCGAGCAAAGAACCCGGAAGGACTTGTTAAGTGGTATCAGGACCACCTGGGCATCAATCCTGCTCCGACGAACATGGAGATGGAGCCCTGGGTGACCGAGTCCGGAGTCACGGTTTTCTCGCCCTTCGATGCCGACACGGACTATTTCGCAGCGGACAAGACTTTCATGCTGAATTTCCGCGTGGCCGACATGGACGCGATGGTCGCACAACTGAAGTCTGCGGATATCGAGGTCAGCCACGAAAGCGAGATGGAGGGCATAGGCCGCTTCGCCCGCATCCACGACCCCGAAGGAAACACGATCGAACTTTGGGAACCCACGTCGTGAGATTCCACATTCCAAATTAAGACTCTACCAGGCTCCGAATGGAATAGGGGGTTACTCCGGCAGGGGAGAGTTTTTTTGTGAAGGGCGAAAAAGCAGGGGCAGGTTTGAAACCTGCCCCTACCGGATTAAGGGTGATTACGCAGATGCGGCGCTAGCTTGTCGGGACGGGCTCCATGGGGAGCTTCTGGTCTTCCATTTCGGCTAGGGCGCGGTTGAGGGCGTTCATGTAGGCCCTGGCGCTGGCGACGATGATGTCGGTGTCTGAGCCTCGTCCGACGAAGGAGTTGCCGTTCTGTCGGATGCGGATGGTCACGTCGCCGAGCGCGTCGACGCCCTCGGTGACGGCGTCCACACGGAACTCGGTCAGAGTGTTGGGCACGCCGACGATGCGGTTGATGGCCTGGTAGACGGCGTCGACTGGACCCGCGCCGGTGGCGGCGTCGGTAACGGTCTCGCCGTCGGGGTTGACAAGCTGGACTGTCGCAGTAGGTATCTCGCCGTTACCGCAGGTGACCTGCACCCGCTCCATCTTGTAGACCTGCACGACATCCTGCCGACGACGCTGCATGGACATGAGCGACATGAGGTCGGCGTCGGTCACCTCGCGCTTGCGGTCGGCGAGCTCCTTGAAGTTCTGGAACGCGAGGTCGAGCTGCGACTGGTCGAGATTGAAGCCCAACTCCTCCAACCGAGAGCGGAGACCGGCGCGTCCGCTCAGCTTGCCCAGTACAAGGCTGCTGCTCGGCCAGCCGACGGTATGCGGATCCATGATCTCGAAGGTGGTTCGGGACTTTATAACGCCGTCCTGATGAATGCCGGAGGCGTGACGGAAGGCATTGGCCCCGACGATGGCCTTATTCGGCTGGACGGGGAAGCCCGTGATGTCGCTGACGAGGCGGCTGGTGCGGTAGATCTGCCGGGTGTCGATATTGGTGGTGACACCGAGAGCATCCCCGCGGGTCTCGATTGTCATGATGACCTCTTCGAGAGAGGCGTTGCCCGCGCGCTCGCCGAGGCCGTTGATGCAGCCCTCCACCTGCCGAGCGCCTTCTATCACAGCCGCGATGCTGTTCGGCGCGGCGTTGCCGAGGTCGTTATGGCAGTGGACGCTGATGATGGCCTTGTCGATGTTCGGGACATTCTCCTTGATGAGGCGAATGCGCTCGGCGAACTCTGTCGGGAGGGCGTACCCGACGGTGTCGGGGATGTTTACGGTGGTCGCGCCGGCGTTGATGCAGGCCTCGAGCATCCGGTACAGGTACTCGATGTCGGTGCGCGTGGCGTCCATCGGCGAGAACTCGACGTTGTCGCAGAGGTTCCGCGCTCGCTCGACGGAGGAGACAGCCTGATCGAGCACCTCTTCCGGGTTCTTGCGCAAGAGGTCCATGAGGTGGCTGTCGGAGCTCGATATGAAGGTATGTATGCGAGGCTTATCGGCTCCCTTGATGGCCTCCCATGCGTCGTCGATGTCGCCGGGCACGCAGCGTGCCAGCGACGCGATGGTGGGCGTGCGCACCTCTTTAGCGATAGCGCAGACGGCCTCGAAGTCGCCCGGCGAACTGGCGGCGAATCCAGCCTCGATAATGTCCACGCCAAGGCGTTCGAGCTGCCTGGCGATCTCCATCTTCTCGTCGAGCGTCAGGCCGATCCCGGCGGACTGCTCGCCGTCTCGCAGCGTGGTGTCAAAGATCAGTACGTTGTCTTTGGTGGTCATGGTCGTTTCTCCCTTGTGCGGCAGGCTCTTCGTGTGTCTAACCCTTCGGTCGATTAGTAAGTGGCCGCTACCTAAGGGTGCCGCAGTCCGCCATGCCGAGCCCTGCCAGGACCCGCCATTGCCGGCGAACTACGTGGGATTCCTCCGATGTGTGCTTGGAAATCTTCATAGCCAATTAAATGTTGTCGAAGACTCCTTCAAAGTAACCGTCGTCGTTGCACTGAATCTCTTTCGTTCTGTTGACGGCGTCCTTGTTGATGGGGCCATATATGTGCGGGAATTTTTCCTTGCCGCCTTGCTCGTATCTGGTTTCAGGTTCCAGCCTCGTGGGCATTAGCTCCAACAGCACTAGATCGACTCTGCCTTGAAAATTACTCTCTGCGACCGGCTGTAGCTGGTGTTGTTCTGAGCAGTGTATGAAACCATCCTCCTGATATCTGCTGGGAGCGTACGTCGCCTCGCCGGACTGAGACTCCCATTCGGCCTTGATTGCTATGTGGTAAATCACTTTCTCAGTAGAGTCGTTTGCCCATGCTTATGCGGTCTTCGACCGAGAATCCGAGTCTTTTGTAAAAGTCGACAACGCCGGAGTTCGAGCCTACCACCTGCAGGTTGACTTTCAGACAACCGAGAGCCTTGAGCGCCTCCTCGATTTCGTCTACCAGTGCCGATCCTATTCCCGAGTGTCGCCTTGCTTCGTCGACTGCCAGCGAGTAGACCCATCCGCGGTGTCCGTCGTAGCCACCCATCACGGTGCCGATTACCCGGCCATCCGCGACTGCGACCATGAACAGGTCGGGGTCGCGGGAGGTCTTGAGTTTGATGGATAGCAGTGGGTCGTTATGTGATCCGTCGTAGCCGAAGACTTTTGTCCATAAGTTGACGACGCTCTCCGTGTCGGATTCAGCAAACCTCCGGATTTCGAATGCCTTCTCCCATGTTCGTTTGCCTCCTCTAGGCTGTTAGTCAGCGTCTTTCAGGAAACTCATCATGCCGCGGAGCTCGGCTCCGACTTTTTCGATGGAGTGCTCGGCGGCCTCCTTGCGGAGCTGGGTGAATCGGTGGCGGCCCTCGTCGTTCTCCGCAATCCACTCACGGGCGAAGGAGCCGTCCTGCACGGCCTCGAGCACCTTCTTCATGTTTTCTTTCACGTTCTCGTCGACGACGACCGGGCCGCGTGTCAGGTCTCCGTACTCTGCCGTGTCGCTGATGGAGTAGCGCATGTACTCCATTCCGCCCTCATAGAGAAGGTCGACGATGAGCTTGAGCTCGTGCATGCACTCGAAGTAGGCTGACTCCGGCTGGTATCCGGCCTCGACGAGCGTCTCGTAACCAGCCTTGATGAGGGCGGTGACGCCGCCGCAGAGGATGGTCTGCTCGCCGAAGAGGTCGGTCTCGGTCTCTTCCTTAAAGGTGGTGGTGAGGACTCCGGCGCGGGTGCACCCGACGCCCCTGGCGTATGCGAGGCCGATGTCGTGGGCCGATCCTGAAGCGTCCTGGTGAATGGCCAACAGGCCGGGAACCCCGGAGCCGCGCGTGAAGACCTCGCGCATGCGGTGGCCGGGCGCCTTGGGCGCGACCATGGACACATCGATATTCTCCGCAGGCACGATGGTCTCGTAGTGAATGTTGAAGCCGTGCGCGAACATGAGGGTCTTTCCGGCCCCCATATGCGGCGCGATCTCGTTATTGTAGACATCGGCCTGGAGGTGGTCGGGGATGAGCACCATGACAATGTCCGACTCTTCGGCGGTCTCGTCGACGGTGCCGACGCGCAATCCGTCGCCCTCGGCCTTCTCACGGCTCCTGCTGCCCTCGTAGAGGCCGACCATAACGTTCAGGCCGTTGTCTTTGCTGTTGAGAGCGTGGGCGTGGCCCTGGCTGCCGTAGCCGATTATGCCGATGGTCTTGTCCTCCAAGAGGGACAGGTCGGCGTCGTTGTCGTAGAACATCTCTGCTGGCATTTTTTTGTATAGGCTCCGTTTTGGTTGGTTTGCTGTTTCCGAGCGCCCTCTCTTGGTCTTTCCCCAGTGGGGGAGAGATGGGTCTCTGACTCACACCGATGCGGCTTCGCCCCAGTTGCGGCGCTTGACTCCGTCCTGCTGGTCGTGGAGATGGCCCAGCCATCGCTCCATGACGATGGTGCCGGTGCGCATGACCTCCATGACACCGAAGCGTTTCACGAGGCCCAGGAGCGATTCGATCTTGTCCTGATCGCCGGTGACCTCGACGATGAGGTGGTCGGGGGCGACGCCGGCGATCTTGGCGTTGAATATCTCGACGATCTGGATGATCTCCGAGCGGGTCTCGCTGGTAGCCCTGATCTTGATAAGGGCGAGCTCGCGGGACACCACGTTGTCGCTGGACACCTCGGAGACGCGGATGACGTCGATGAGCTTGTGGAGGTGCTTGTTGACCTGCTCGATGGTGCGCTTGTCTCCCTCGACGACGAAGGTCATGCGGGACAGATCGGGCTCTTCGCTATGGCCGACGGCGAGGCTGACGATGTTGAACCCGCGACGGCGGAACATGCTCGACACGCGGTTGAGAACGCCGGGCTTGTCCCGAACGAGGGCGGTGATGGTATGGTTCTGGACGGTGCTGCCGTTCATAGTCATCGTGCCATCTCCCATGGTGCGAAGTCGGGCTCTTCGACGAGGTCCTCGATGGTGCCTCCCGCCTTAATCATGGGATACACGCGCTCTTCCTCCTCGACGATGAAGTCGATGACGACCGGTCCGTCGTGGGCCATTGCCTCTTCGATAGCTCCGCGCACCTGGACCTTGTCAGTCACGCGCATGGCCTTGATTCCGAAGGCCTCGGCGAGTTTTACGAAATCGGGGTTCGCGGTGTAGGCCGTGGCGACGTAGCTCTTGTCGTAGAAGAACTCCTGCCACTGGTGGACCATTCCGAGCACGTTGTTGTTGATAATGGCAAACTTCACGGGCAGGCGGTTCTCGACGATGGTGGCGAGCTCGCACATGGTCATCTGGAATCCGCCGTCGCCGGCGACCGACCAGACGGCCTTGTCGGGTGCGCCAACCTGCACTCCCATGGCGCCGGGCACCTCGTAGCCCATCGCGCCGGAGCCGCCCGACGTGATGAAGGTGCACGGATACTTGTACGTGAAGTGCTGGGCGGCCCACATCTGATGCTGGCCGACGCCTGTCACCACGACGGCGTCGCCTTCCGTCACCTCGGACAGTTCCCTGACGATGAGCTGCGGGAGGAGTTGGTTCGCGTCGCGGATCACGTGCGAAGGATGCTCCGCCTTGAGCTCCTCGATGCGTTGGAGCCAGCCAGCGTGGGTGTTTTCCTTGACCTGCGGGTTCAGCTTCCTGAGCACCCGTTTAAGATCGCCCACGATAGGCACGTCGACCTCGACGTTCTTGCCGATTTCCGAGGGGTCGATATCGATGTGAATCTTCTTAGATTTGCGGGCGAAGGCGCTCGGCTTGCCGGTGATGCGGTCGTCGAAGCGCATCCCGAGGGCTATGAGCAGGTCGGCCTCCTCGATGGCGATGCTGGCGTAGGCCATGCCGTGCATACCCGGCATCCCGACGCACAGGATGTGATCGTCGGGGAAAGAACTAATGCCGAGCAGGGTGGTTATGACCGGAATCTGCGCCTTCTCAGCCAGCTCGCGGAGTTCGTCATACGCGCCGGAGAAGACGATTCCGTGCCCGGCGAGGATAACAGGCTGCTCTGCCTCATCGATCAGCTTGACGGCTTTCCTGATCTGACTGTTATGGCCCTTCAAGTTCGGCTTGTAGCCGGGAAGGTCGATCTCCAAGGCGTCGTAGAACTCGTCGAAGGAGTCGTATGGGATCTCGACATCCTCAGTCTGCACGTCCTTGGGCACGTCGATGACGACAGGACCGGGCCTGCCGGTATTGGCGATGTGGAAGGCCTCCTTGACGACCTGCGGGATCTCCAGAGGATCCATCACCAGCGTGTTGTGCTTGGTGATGGGGAGGGTGATGCCCGTGGTGTCGGTCTCCTGGAAGGCGTCGGTGCCGATGGAGGCGCGCGCCACCTGTCCGACGACGGCGACGACGGGGACGGAGTCCATCTGGGCCGTAGCGATGCCGGTTATAAGGTTGGTGGCTCCGGGGCCGGACGTGGCCCAGCATACGCCGACGCGTCCGGTTACGCGGGCGTAGCCGTCGGCGGCGTGGGCGGCTCCCTGCTCGTGACGAGTCAGGATGTGCCGAAGCTGCGGATATTCGGGAAGCGTCTGGTAGAGGGGGAGGATTGCTCCGCCGGGAAGACCGAAGATCTCTACGACGCCCTCACGTACCAAGCTCTCGCACAGCAACTGCGACCCGTTCATTCGGATTCCCATGATCTTCTCACCTCCCGTCTTCGGAGTCTTCTTTTCACCACACTTCGCTATAAGAAAAAAGTCCCGTCCCACCTAAGGGACGGGACTGTCTGAACTTACATATCCCGCGGTACCACCCTCGTTCCCTCCGTCCCAGTGAGACAGAGGACACTCATAGCTCCGTCGAGCCGGGCCGTAACGGGGCCTGACCGCCCTGCCCTACACCCGCTATCACCACTGAGGTGACGACCGGTCTCAGGCAGGATGCTCAGGGGCGAGTTCACAGGCGCTTACACTTCGGGGCTTCCACCATGCACCCCGTTCTCTATCGCGCGCTGCCCGTTACTACTCCCCTTCGACGCATACTTCAAGTATTCGTATGTTACGCAAGTACAAGGCTAGCACGCGAGTCGTGGCTGCGTCAACCGATTTTCGTACTTTGAAGTAGCTTGCCAAGCCGTTCACGCTTACGGGCTCGTGTTGTATGTACATCCACAGGACGCGGCGGTGAGGTTGCACGGTCGTCGGGTCTACAGGCCGATGAAGTCCCAGCGGACGAGTCGTTCGATCCACCAGGCCAGGGCAAGCACCACCAGGGTGTAGTGAATCCTGCCTAGCACCGACCACCAACGCTCCCACCAGGCGCGAAGCGTCAGATAGAGAACCAGTGCGGTCGCGGCCCAGACCAAGTAGGGAACTATGAACCAGGGGCGTACCCGGGAGAAATACCCGAAGTTTCTGACGAGGTCGTCCGTTAACTCTCCGTTATCGAGTATCCACCTTGTGAAGCCCCAGGTGGCGAACAACGCAGCAGCAGCGATGAATCTGGCCAGCCATGCCCGCGACATAACGGAGTAGGGACCTTGGCGAAGGAGTCCAAACAGAAAAAGGAGCGGCCATAGAAAAAGGACAGACACAGTGACGTATAAGTGCGCACGATTCAACCACGACTCCAGCCCTTCAGGAATCGGTGGGTTTACCGAATCGAAATGCCAAGAATCCATAGTACGGAGACCTCTATTGAGGTACATGTCGGAAAATCCTGTACCGCTTTCGACCGTGCAAGGAGACACGGGGTTGGTTGTGGGCGATTCAAGGAATTTTTCCGTGAGGGTTCGGCCACAGGAGGTGTTTATCCCAACCCCATGGCCCGTCATCGGCAGGACGAACGAGAAGCTATTGCTAAGCGTCTCGGCGGCGAGGTCCGCCCATCTCGAAGGAGTCGCGGGGTCGAATTGGCCCGAAAGCAAGAGGGTTGGGATGTCGCTCACGACAGGCTCGTCCTCTATCGGGTCAACGGGAGCCTTTAGCCACTCGTCACATATGGCGGGTTCTGTGAACAGGATATCAGGGTCGACGAACCTCGAGTGAGCCTCACGGTCCCGCGCGAGTTTGGCGTCGTCCATGGTCGGTCCAAAGGAGTAGCAAGCCATCGATATTCCTGCCGCGGTGTTATCGATTGGCTCATTGACGACTCTGTATACAGGACGTGCCCAGCCATCGGCTACTACGACATTTCCATCGGCGATCTCGCTGATGAGAACCGGGACGTAAGGGATCCAGCGTTCGCTTCGCAGAGAGGAAACTGCCCGTCCTACGACGAAGTTTCCATCGAATTCCTCCTCAAATATGTCATCGGCGTATCTATCATAGTACCTGAGGGTGAAGGGGTCGGCGGTGTACCGTTCGACCGCGCTCCAGAAAGTCTCCTCCAAATCGGGGTATCGCTGAGAGCATTCGGGATCGGCCTCGCATTGAAGGAACAGCTTTTCAAGCGTGGCAGCCGCATTGGAATAGATCGAGTGATAATGATTCACCTGAAGCGGAAGGACTCCGTCGAGGACTACGCTCCGTATGTTGGCCGGAAAGTCTCTCATGACAGTCAGGGCCAGGATCGTCCCGTACGAGGAGCCGTAGAGGTTGTACGAGTCGTAGCCCATGGCGGAAGCGATGTCCACCACGTCAGCAGCGGTGGAAGCGGAGTTGTAGGTGTCTACATCGATTCCCTGCTCGGCGGAGAGTGACTTTCGACAGTCCAACAGGGCATCCACTCGCCTTTGGAGCTTCTCTTCGGGACTGAGATCGAGGTGTCGCAGCTCGGCGTTTCTATGTCGGAATTCCGGGCACTCCAGCCTGGGTTTTGAACCGCCGATGCCACGCTGATCGAACAAGACGAGGTCGCGATCGGTATACAGAAACCGCGCGTCGTCGATGAACCACTGGGCAGCGCGAGTCGCGCTTCCGCCTGGGCCGCCTGCGAGATAGATTATCGGGTCGCGGTTGAGGAACCGGCTTTTCCCTTCAATTCGGACGACGTAGAGATCAATGGTACTGCCGCGCAAGATGGCACGATTTTCGAGGACGGTGACGAAGCCGCATGTCAGGGCGACGTCGCCCGGGACACCGAGGTTGTCCGGGCAGGAACTGTGTTCAAATCTTGGTTCGAAGCGTGGCGGCGGTTCTTCAGCGAACGCCTGGCCTGCCCCAATATGGACGCTGACAAGTATGATCAAAAGCCCCAATGGCAGAAGAACCGTTCCCGACCTTCTCAATCGAAGCGTCGTCATAAGCAATTCCCAGGGCCTCTGCTTGTATACCGGGTCGTGTTCCTGACGGGTTCCCTGAGAACGTCTCCGTTCACTTGTCGCCGTCGTCCGGGGTCTGCGGCAGGAACCACCGGCGGAACAGGTACAGGAGGAATACGATGATTACTCCGAGGGCCCCAATGGAGACGTTTCCGACGATGACGCCGAAGATGAACAGGCCAATGGAGATTATAAACAGGCCGACGAATACCCAGTAGAGCGTCACTAGCGTCCTCCGAGTCGAACTCAACTCGTGGTGAATCATACATGTTCGCCACGAATTAGGTTCGGCTAGGGTAGAAAGCTGCTGCATAATGGCATAGGGTAGTGTCGGCAAGTCCTTGAGCATGGAGACAAGATGAGCAACATCGCCGAGATCCAAGCCGTAGTCGACCGATTGAACGAGGAGAGCAACGGGAGTATTCAAAGGTACGGGTTCGAGTTTGATGAGGCACGCATAGAGTCATTCCTGCGACACCGGACGGTCGATGAGACTATCTCGGACTTGACGCGACTGGCCGAGTGGCATCAGGAGGTGAACGGGCAGAATCACGACGGCGTGACGTTCACTCCGTTACTGAAGGACTATCTGGCCGAACCGGGGGACCTCGAGGAGAAGCTGGCCGAGCTCGAACGCCTTCGCGCGAATACACGAATAGGGAGGTTCGATCTATCGAACGAGATCGAACGTGACTTGGAGTTTCACCGTTACAACTGGGCTTTCCACGAAGTCCTCCAGCCCGAATGGGACCCCTATGCGGATGCGCCTTATGAAGACTTTCAAAAGCTCCCTGTGCTGGAACCGCAGGAGCATGAAGAATTGGTTCTCGACGGGCAGAATTTGATAGAGGCCCGGCGGGTTGCATACGAGGCGTACACGCTGCTGGGGTTCCTCAGAAAGTTCAGGGCAGGGACGACGCGTCCGATTCTCATCATCGGCAATGACCGCTACGGGCGGCAGTGGGGTATCGAGCCGCTGGAAGAGTACCTCGAAGACGATTTCACTATTGTGTATCCGCGGGTGCCTTCGCATCGGTCGACCCGCCTCACGGTGCCGAACATGATCCTGACAACGGGCGTCCGCGCGGGGCCGGACCGGGGGACGATCCGACGCCTCAGCACCTCTATGCCGCACGTCATCGTTGTGGACGCGCGGAACGTGGGGCACGGCAAGGATCGGTTGATGATGCGGATGTCACGAGGGGCCAGAGACTACGCCAACTGGTTCATAGCGTTCAACGATCTTCGGGCGGAGGGCGACGTTTCAAAGTACGAGCACAAGATGCCTCATGCTTCCCATCACTTTTCCGAAGTCAAAAGGTGGTTCGGCTTCGTGGAGATGCAAAGGAAGGTCCGCCCGTGGGTGGAACCGGGCGAGACGTACTCGATGACGATGTGGGCGCCGGAGATAACGGAAGAGACTGTGCTTGGTGACTTCAAGGTTAGGACGCGGGAGGTGGAGTTCGGATCGGACGAGCCTCAGGTGGTGCTGGCGAATCCGCTTATCTACCGCTTGGACGAGGACGACCCCGACATTCACGAGAACCTGCGCGGGAACCGTCCGTACTATTTCGACGGACCGGAGCGTCACGTCAAGCATGAGATCATATTTGGATTCGGGGATCACGGTATCGAATCGAGAGTCGTCGGCAACACGTCGGATGAGCTGGTGGAGGCCGTGCAGGAATTCATGCGGCAAGAAGTTGCCAGACTGCTGGCGGAGGAATGAATGGACGGGGTTCGCACACCGGCGGCGGGGGAAATCACGCCCGGCTCGGCATACGCTATAATGAGTGCTTCGAGAGGACGACATCGTCCGGGAACCGTCCGCCGAGCACACCGATGAGAATTTCACACGCTTCGGGCGTCTACGCCGATGCGCTCACGAGGCAGGCGCACTCCCGAATTCCGAAACGTATACCCCGCTGCAAGAGATGCGCAAACTAACGAACGCACGGCTCGTATCGAGGCGGCTCGCAGACGAGTGGAAGCTCCTATCGAGCGTGTTTATCGGCATACTGGTAGCCGTGACGATCAGCGTAGGGTCGACGGTGTATCTGACGGCCCTCGAACAGCTTGCATTCAAGGTCTCGCTGAACCAGATCACGGCACCTCTGCTTAATCTCTCCGTCTATGCCAAACGCATCCCGCTGACTTCGGAGGCGGTCGACAACCTGGACAATCTCGTCACCTCTATAGCGACGGAGCACATCGAGGACCTGTACGCGGGCCACGAGATGTATCTGAGAGGGACATCGTCGATTGTCGGGACGGATGAGATGCCACTTCCAGACGTCGTCGATGCAGATTCGATACCTGAAGAAGAGGCGCGGCCCATAGTATGGGACGGGTTCTTCCACACGCTCACCAACCTGAAGCACCATGCGGTCTTTTTGGAAGGACGTGCCGCAAGCGAGGCTCCCATAGAGGTCGGAGAGACCATTACGGTCGAAGCTACGATCTCGGAACAGGTGGCCGACGAGTCGCTGCTAGGTCCGGGGGACACGGTTGAGGTGGCCATCGATGTTTTCGTGCCGACGAGGATTAGCGTCAGGATCGTGGGCGTGTTCCAGGCCGACGACCTCAAGGACGAGTACTGGACGACGGCGGCACTGGTGCTGACATCCCAATCGGCCCCGGCGCAGGGTGGGGAAGAATCGGGCTTCCCACCTCCGGACGGCGTTGCCTGGGACGAAAACCAAGACCTAGCCATCGGACTGTTCGTTCCTAAAGGGATATTGACGGAAGTAATCGGCCCGGCATACGAGAGAACGCTGGTCAATCCCATCGTCTTCGGGAAGATCGATAAGGAGAAACTGGGCAATTGGACGGCAGCAAGGTTTGTCCAACGCCTTGATCGGATTGAAGACGATGTCACAACGGAAATTGCGGGCGCGACCGTGAGTTCGGGCACGGTGCGGGGCCTGATTGCGAACGTTGGGCGGCGGGTGTTCTTTTCGAGGATACCGCTGCTGTTCCTCCTGACGATCATGGTCGTCACGGTGCTGTTCTACATGACGATGATGGTCTCGTATCTGGCGAAGAGTCGCGAGAGGGACTCGGCACTGATGCGCACTCGGGGTGTGGGTCTCACCGAACTGTTGCGGCTCTACACGATCGAGGGCATCGTGATGTGCCTGCTGGCGTTCATCCTGGGGCCCTTGATCGCGTTCATTACCATTGCGGTCATTGGGCTCGTGCCTCCATTTCGTGAGACGACGGGGGCCGAATTGCTGCTTGTGCGGGCGGAGCCGCTTGCCTTTGTCATAGGCGCGGGCGTGGCTCTTTTATGTCTTTTCCTGTACGTAGCGTTCGGCGCGGCGGGCGCTCGGAGCGGTCTGCTGGTTCAGAAGGCGCGAGCGGCTCGCCCGGCGTCGATGTCGTTCTTTCATCGGTACTACCTCGACGTGGGTCTGGTGATCATCGGCGGACTGGTCTTTTGGGAGCTCCAGAGCAGGGAGCAGATCGTTTCCAGCGGCCTGTTCACCGAGCTTCAAGTAAACGAGACTCTGCTGTTCGGCCCGATCCTCTTTCTCATCGTCGTGGCCCTATTCTTCATGCGGCTCTTTCCGTTGTTCGTCCGTTTCATCGGCGGGGAGTCGCTCGGTCTCGTGCATTTGCTGACCGGCCTCTCGGTCGTCGGGCTGGCGGGAGGCTCCCTGTTTTTCGGCTACCAGGACGGGACACTTTCCGAAGCATACGTACCGGTGGCGATCGCAGTGGCGTTGGGAGCGGCGTACTACGTGACGCACCGTTTCATCAATGGGGAGTGGAAGTGGATCGGCGTGGGGACGCAAGCGGTGGCAGTCGTTGCTTACGTGCTTTTGAGGGACATACAACCGTCCAATGACTTGTTCATCACAGAGATAGGTCTGCTGGCAATCGTACCGGCTCAAGCGCTGTATCGGCTGCTAACGCTGATTACCCGGTCGGCACCGGCTTGGCTGTCGATCAGCCTTTGGCACATGGCGCGCAATCCCCTGCAGTACACGTGGCTGGTGCTGCTGCTGGTGCTTGTGACCGGACTGGGCATCTTCGCAACGACTGTGGGCGGCACATTGACGAGAAGCCAGGACGAGCAGATCCAGTTCGAGACTCCTACGGACATGCGGATTCAAGGCACTCCCCTCTTTCTGAGGGAGGGACTGCAAGGGATGCTCGATGACTTTGCCGCCACGCCGGCCATCGACAGCGGCGCGCTCGGATACCGGACGAGCGCTTCCCTTGGGAACGTCAGCATGCAGCTGTTGGCGCTCGAACCTCAGGAGTACGCGGAAATCGCATGGTTCAGGGACGATTTCGCAAACACCGACTTGGAACAGATCATGAGCATGATCGAGGTAACGTCAAGCGGCGAGGGAATGACGCTCCCCGCAGATACTCAGAGCATTGCCATGTGGATCAAACCGCTCGAACCCCAGCCGCTGATGTCGGTTTGGGTCGTAGTCCAAGACAGCGCCGGAGTCGTGAAACCCGTTTCGCTCGGGGACGTTGGAGAACTCGAATGGCATAAGTTGAGTAAGAATATTCCGGAAGAGCTTACAGGGCCTATCGATCTCATGGCGGTATCACTCTATGAGCCAGGAACGGCAACGCAAACATCAGGGGGCGGGACGCCCGGCACGGTGCTGCTCGACGACATTCACGTGGTCCGTTCCGACGGATCGGAAGTGATCATGGAAGGGTTCGAAGGGGACAGTGCTTGGTCGCCGATTCCCACGAACATAATCAATTCCGACGTTCTCTTCACCACCGCGGAGGACACATTCGCAGGTCAGCGATCAGGGGTGTTCAGGTTCGGGACTGATAGGAACCGGTCGGTCCGCGGGATATACGACGCGACCGGCGGAGGCGTGATACCGGTTGTCATAAGCCGTGGAGTATCGGAGGTCACGGGACTACATCCGGGAATGTCGCAGATCGTGAGCGTGTCGGGCTGGCTGGTCCCCATCGAAGTGGCAGGGATCATCGATCTTTTTCCAACACTCGATACGACGAATGCGGGATTCATGCTGGCCGACCTGGACGCGCTGTTGTCCTACATGAACATGATGAGCCAAATAACTTCGGTCGAGCCGAACGAACTGTACCTTCAGAAGTCCGGGGAGGCGCCGGACACCATCGAAGAGATCACAAAGGAGTTGGAGTCGATCCTCCTGAAGGTCAGCGACACCACGGCTCAACGGGAGGAAATACGTCGGGACCCGCTGCAGAACGCGGGATGGCGGGCCCTGGTATTCATGGCCTTAGCCGTCGTGCTTTTGTCGGCGATATTCGGGTACGTAGCCTATATACTACTGGTAGGCGAGAGCAACGAGCATGAGATGGGATTCCTTCAGTCGCTGGGACTGTCGCGGCTTCAACTCCTCGGCCTGCTCAGCTTTGAACACCTGACGGTCGTGGTTTTGGGATTAGGGGTCGGCACGTGGGCGGGATTCCAGATGAGCCGCCTGATGGTCGCGCCCCTGGCCGTGTCGGACATTGGACAGTCGATAGTCCCGCCATTCATTCTGGTTACCGACTGGTCACTAATGCTCCCGACCTACGCGTTGATACTCGCAATATTCATGACGGTCATGCTCGTCCTGTACCGGTCAATCGGAAGGACGAAACTCTTCGAGCTGGCACGCGGAGTAGAGGCTTAATCGTAGATTGGTTAGTAACCTGAACGGCCCGTCAACGTACTAATAGGCAGCGAACTTTTCTCGCAGGAAGGATTGGGCTACAATCCGAATCAATTTTCATGGGGATCACTTATGGAGCCTTGCAGCCTGCGCGACCAGCAATGAAAATGAGTGTGGGACGAAGACGGGCAACCACAAGGATTGCCCCTACAACGGGTTTGTCGGGACCAATTTTCATGGGAATGACAGGCGCCCTAGGCTAGGGAAGGTGTAATGGTTTCAGCCGTCCAGCGGTTCATTTCCGCTTGGCAGTTCGTCATAAAGCGCAGCTTGGCCCACTGGAGACTGCTGTCTTCGGTCGTGCTGGGTGTGCTGCTGGCGTCGTCGATCATGTCCGGAACGGTGATCTACTTCGACGCCCTGCGCGAGATTGCGCTTCGTAGCGCCCTGGCGCAGTACTCCGATGCCGACTTGCACATCATCATGCAAGGACAGCGAGGCCCAGTAAACCGGGAAGAGGCCCTTCGTGTTTCGGGAGTCGTCGATGACGCCGTCCGTCAGAGGCTGGAGTGGCTGATCGACGGGAGAGTCCACGCGGCAAAGACTCCGACGATGTTCCTGACGGCGACGGGGCAGGAAGCAGTCGCCGGAGACGACAATGCGCGAGCATACTTCGCCTACATTCCCGACATCGAAGAAGAGATCATCATTCGAGGGGGAGCCTTTCCGAATGCAAGCGCGGTGAATGTACCGGGGCAACCTTTCACCATTGAGGTGATGATCCCGGTTGAGGCGGCGGAGCTGTTCGGAGCACGCATAGGAGACCGGGTATCGGCCGTGCTGCCGTGGTCGGACGACCTCACGCACATAGAAGTTGTCATTAGCGGCATCTTCCAACGGGAGACGCCGGAGGCTGAGGTCTGGCAGCTTGAAGAGGAGGTGCTTGAGGCGGCGACGGGCGCCAGCTTCAGGACGATGCCTCTCCACATTTCCGAGGAAGCGTTCCTCGAAACCCTGGGGCCACAGCTGCGGAGGATGGAGGCGACCTATTCGTGGCTCCTCATGACTGATGCAGACCGCGTCAACGCCAGGAACAGCACGGCTACTCTTCGGGACATTAGGGGCACCAACTCGATACTGAGTTCGACGCTGTCGAGTTTCCGGCAGTCGACAACGCTGGACAATGCGCTTGACGAGTATGACCGACGACTGTTCTTCAGCAAGCTGCCGATGTTCGTCGTGCTGGTGCTCATCGCAATCGTGATCCTGTACTACGTAGCGACACTGTCGTCACTGGTAGTCGAAGACCGCCGGAATGAGGTTGCGCTGCTTCGGAGCCGCGGGGCCAACTCGACGCAGATCCTCATGGTATTCGTCATGGAGGGGCTGACGATAGCGGCGCTGTCGGTCATCGTGGGACCTCTTCTCGCGGCTGCGGCAATAAGCGTTCTCGGACTGACTCCCGCATTTTCCGACCTTGGCTCAGACGGACTCATAACGGTTAGCCTATCCACCGGCGCGTACATGATGGCGGCGCTGGGCGGGGTGCTAAGCTTCGTCGCCTTGATCTTCCCCGCCTTCCGGGCATCCCAGATGAGCGTGACGCAGGAAAGGCAACGATCTGCGAGGCCGACGGACCTGCCGTTCTTCCAGAGGTATTATCTTGACGTTCTCCTGCTGATCGTAGGCATTCTCCTGTTCCGTCAACTGACCGAGCAGGGTTCGATCGTGGCGAGAAACCTGTTCGGCGAGATCGCCGTTAACCAGATGCTGCTTGCGGTGCCGGGAATCATTCTGGTGGCATCGGCAATGGTGCTGCTGCGACTGTTTCCCGTCGTGATGAACTTGCTCAGCCGTCTTCTCTCCGCGTGGCTGCCCGCCGGCATGGTGATGGGCGTGTGGCAGATGGCACGGAACCCGGCACACTATGCAAGGCTTTCGCTTCTGCTCATTCTTACGGCCGGGCTGGGGATATTCGCGGCGAGTTTCAGCGCAACGCTCGACCGCAGTTTCGTCGAGAGGGTTCTGTTCTTTACTGGCAGCGACGTGCGTCTGAACGGCAACGTTCCCGTGTCATCTTATCGCCGCGGCCTTTCAGAGGAAGACCGATTCGAATCGAAAGGCGTCTTGCGCGAGCGGTATGAGCGGATGCCCGGAGTGGACACCGTCAGCCTTGTTCGCAGGAGTTCGGGGCACGACCTCTCGAAGATCTTCGGCGGCACGTACGAAATGGTGGCTGTGGAACCGGAGAGCTTTCTCAATGTAGCGTGGTTCCGCGAAGACTTCGCTCAGCAACCCATGACCGAGCTGTTTTCGTCCCTGAGCCCGGAGGGAGGGCCCGAAGGAATTGAAATTCCTTCAGGACCGGCGCACTTGAATGTAAGGGTTAAGCCCGACCGAATTCACCCGTCAATTCTCATGTCGGCTCGGGTGCTGGACAGTCGAGGCCGGTACTACACCTACCGACTAGGCCAGTTGGATTTCGCCGACTGGAAAGAACTGACCGTCTACCTTCCTAACGTTGGCGGAAGAGGGCAGCCAGCCACTGCGCCCGAAGAACCTCTTACGCTGACTTCGTTGTTGATTCAAGAGCGCAGGGGCGATCGACAACTCCAGCCGGGCTCCGTATTGATCGACGAAATCAGCACGACGACCGACGCGGGCGCGACAACCGTCATAGAGACGTTTGATTCCGTGGAAGACTGGAGCCTGCTGCGAACCAGCGAGACCGCGATAGCGGACGTGCTGCGTCCGGCCGACGTGGGATTCGAGGAGGAGTCGGGGTCCGCGCTCTTCTCTTGGGCCGAGGGCGCGGCGGTATCGGCACGGGGCATCTTTCACGGTGAGCTAAATTCGCTGCCGGTACTTGCCAGCAAGGGGTTCAACAAAAACAGCGGCCACAAAGTCGGCGACGAGTTCGACGTGTCCGTGTCGGGACATCGAGTCCCCGTACTGATCATCGACGAGGTGGAGTTCTTTCCTACAATGAACCTGAGAGAAAAGAGCTTCCTCATTTCCGACATGAACTCGCTCATCAGTTATGCCAGCATGGGATCGCCGAATACCGAGGTATTGCCGAACGAACTCTGGATATCGTCGGACTCGACCGGGGTGGAGCGCGAAGACCTGATTGAGCGCCTAAATATGAGCGGGGCTTTTCTGATCGACTCGTTCCAAGACAGGGACGTCCTACTCGAAGAATCGAAGGTCGATCCGCTTGTCAAGGCGGGATGGCGGTCGCTGCTCTTCATCGCGTTCTCTTCGGTGCTGGTGTTGAGCTGTCTGGGATTCCTCGTGCATGCTTACATATCGTTCAGGAATCGTCAGCTCCAGTTCGCGCTGCTTCGTACAGTGGGGTTCTCCATGCGGCAGATGGTAACGATGGTCTGGCTGGAGCAGATGCTCGTTATCCTCGCGGGACTCGCGTTGGGAACGTGGATGGGCAGCAGATTGGGCGCGGTGATCATGCCATTCCTGGGGCACGACGACTTCGGTTCCCAGGTGATGCCGCCGTTTGCGATGCAGATCAACTGGAACGTGCTGATCCTCACCTATGTGATCATGTTCGTCGTGTTCGCCGTGATAATCTTGGGGATGATATGGCTGGTCAACCGCATCTCGTTGCAGCGAGTCCTGCGGTTGGGCGAAATTGGTTAGAATGAGATTGGGAGGAAAGCCGTGAGAGCGGAAGACTATATCGTCTGTGAAGACCTGTTCAAGATTTACAAGATCGCGGACCTTGAGGTAGTAGCACTGCGGGGTCTCGACCTCGTGGTGTCGCGGGGCGAGGTCATTGCGGTCGTGGGGGCCAGCGGCAGCGGAAAGACGACGCTGCTGAACATCTTGGCGGGGTACGATACGCCTTCGGCGGGGAAGGTCCGTGTCGGAGAACGAGACCTGCTTCGGATGGGAGGACGCGAGGTGGAGGACTACCGTCGCCACGAGGTCGGGTTCGTCTGGCAGCAGACGAGCCGCAACCTGTTCCCCTACTTGAGCGCCGTGGAGAACGTCGCGCTGCCGATGATGCTGACGAACCTCTCTCCGAAGGAGCGGCAGGAGCGGTCGGTTGATCTGCTCAACCTCGTGGGACTCGGTCACCGGCTCGACCACACACCGGAGCGGCTTTCGGGCGGTGAGCAGCAGAGGGTCGCCATAGCGGTCGCCCTTGCCAACCACCCTCCCCTCCTCCTTGCGGACGAGCCGACGGGAGAGTTGGACGACGCCACGGCGAGCGAAATACTCGACCTGTTCGGGTCGGTGAACAGCGAACTTGGAACGACCATCGTGGTCGTGACGCACGACAGGGACATCGCGTACAAGGTTGGAAGGGTCGTGATGATCCGTGACGGCAAGACCTCGACGGAGGTGCGTCGCGCTCACTCGTACGAGCGACAGATATCCGGCGAAGTGGATGTGGAGACGCCGCTCGAAGAGTACACCCTCGTTGACGGGGCCGGGCGCGTGCAACTGCCCCGCGAATATCTGGACGAGGTCAAGATACGCGACAGGGCGCGGGTGAAGGTGGAGGACGGGAAAGTCACCATCGTATCCGGAGAGGAATGAAATGAGCAGTTCGCAAGTCATCATCGACATAGAGAACCTTACCCGGGTATATGACGTGGGGGCGGAGCAGGTCACCGCCGTTAAGGACGTGACCTTG
Organism: Dehalococcoidia bacterium; assembly: GCA_009841605.1. GTDB lineage: Bacteria > Chloroflexota > Dehalococcoidia > Lucifugimonadales > VXLM01 > VXLM01. Next base: position 7,582 of record VXLM01000025.1, on the reverse strand, counting down.
CAGATACCGCCGGGCCAGTTCATTGCGCTCGTCGGCAGGTCGGGGTCGGGCAAGACCACGCTGCTGAATCTCATGGCGGGCCTCGACAAGCCAACGTCGGGGTCGATCCTGTTCGAGGGCGAGGACCTGGCCGCGATGGGAGAAAAGGAGCTCACGAACATCCGCCGTCACAAGGTGGGGTTCGTCTTCCAGGCGTTCGGGCTGCTGCCTCTCCTTTCGGCGTTCGAGAACGTGGAGCTGCCGCTGAGGATTTCGGGATTCGGCGTCCGCCAGCGCGAGGAACGGACGAGAGAGGCGCTCGGAATCGTTGGGCTGCTCCCGCGAGCGAACCACCGACCGTACGAGCTTTCGGGCGGCGAGCAGCAGCGAGTGGCAATTGCGCGGGCAATCGTTACAAGGCCGCCACTAATCCTGGCCGATGAGCCGACGGGCGAACTCGACTCGACGAATGCCCAATCTATCTTCGGTCTGTTCCGCGAGATGGTGGAGACGCACGGCATCACGGTGGTCGCGGCGACGCACGACTCGACCCTGCTGGCAATGGCCGACCAGGTGAACGAGATGCGTGACGGCAGCATCGTTGGTCACCTCGAAGGCGAAGACCTTCAGAGCCGGCTGGAGGACATTCAAGCGAGCCGATATCGGGATAGGCCCTCCGACGGAGACGGCACAACAGAAGTCTCAGAAGACTCTAGCGACGCTTCGGCAGGCCAGCCAGAACAGCCTTCAGACGACAGTACCGACGGTCAGGCGCAAGATGAGGACTATATCAACCGCTTTCGTCGTCCGACGGATGAGTAGAGCCGGATTGGCCGGCTGATAATCCAGTAGCGGCTCCAGATGATTCTGGCAGCCTACTCAAAACACCCTCACCCTAGCCCTCTCCCACGACGGGAGAGGGGATAAATCGACAGGGCGGGTTTGAAACCCGCCCTTACCCAGTCACAGTCCTGCTGCTCTCCAGATACTACGATGTTGAACGGCTAGGTGGCCGCTGCACACGTTCCGTAGTTTGCTATCGGCTGGTACTGCAGCCGACCTTCATACGTGGCGGGATCGCAGTACAGGAGGTCGGGTGCCTCGTAGTCCAGGGTCAGTTCGCCGTCGACCTGTCTGAACAGGATGTTTTTGAGCCAGTTGACGTTGTCGGTATCCGGATAGTCGTCGCGGAAGAAGGCTCCCCTGCTCTCCTTGCGCTCCAATGAGCCGATGAAGTGCAGCTCTGCCGACAGGAGCAGGTTGTGCACCTCCAGGGCGCGTGCCCAATCGTAGCCGCCACGTGCCCTCAGCTTTCCGGTCTCGGCGCGAATCTGCCGGATACGGGAGAGTCCGTTCGTGAGTCCCTCCTCGTCCTTGATTACCCATGCGTAGCGACGTGTGGTGGCTTTGATCTTGCGCTTGATGTCACTGGGCTTGACGGACGCGGAGTCGTCGACGGCCTCCGTTGCGGCGGCGATGCTTGCGTGAACTTGGGCAGAGTCGATGGAGGCAGGGTCCATGCCGTTCGCCTCTTCGGCGGCGTAGCGCCCTGCCCGTTTGCCGAATACTACGGTTATCATCGAGGTGTAGCCTTCGGGTCTGGCGTGGCCATAGACTCCTCCGGCGACTGCGCCAGCCGCGTAGAGGCCGGGGACGGTCGACTCGCATTTCTCGTTGATGGAGACTCCGCCGATGGCGGTATGGGCGCGAGGTTCGGAGGCGATAGGCTCGTAACGAAGGTCGATGCCGCGCTTCTCGGTCTGCTCCTTAACCAAGTCCATGAACCACCAAGGCATGTTTTTTCTCTCGAACGCGGCGCTCATATCGAGCATGACCTTGTCGCCCTTGAATCCCCTGCCCTCTTTGATCTCTTTCCACACGGCGTAGGTCAGGGGCTCCTTGGCGAAGTTCCGGGGATCGTCGATTCCATACTTTGGAAGAAAATCCTCGTTTTCGGAGTTGAGGAATCTGGTGCCGGGCGGGAATCCAACCGACGTGGCGACGAACTGCGAAGCCTCCATGCCTGTCAGATCGGCCCCGACCCTGTATGCGGCGGCATGGCCGTCGCCGGTCTCGAAGGGGGAGACGGTGGTGGGGCCGAAGATGTGGCTGTACGTGCCGGTCGCGAGGATCGTGGTCTTGGCCTCGACGACGAGAATCGCCGACCGACGGCAGTCGAGCACGGTCGCGCCGACCACGCGGCCGTCGTTCGTCAGGAGGTCTATGAGTACGGCGTCGTCCATGACAGTGGCGCCGCGACTTTCCGCCTGGTCCATGAGGGCGTCCATCATGGCCCAGCCGGGAGGAGCGCCGTACGTGTACTGCCGCCCGTTCTCGCCGGGCTTCAGCGTGAAGTTCCTCACGTGGGTGTGCGCGGCCGAGCGGTAGAGGGCGATGCTTCCGTCGTCTTCGCGCTGGAAGTCGGCCCCCCATTCGATGAGTTCCTGGACGCGGTCCATCGTCTCGTCCACCAGAATCTTGGCAAGCTTCTGGTCGGCGAGGAATCCGCCGAAGGAGACCAAGTCACACATCGACGACATGTTGGTGTCGCCGTTCTGCCCGTTGAGGCCGACGACGGCGCTCGTGCCAACGTTGAGGGTGCATCCGCTGTTTCCGAACTTGCCCTTGACGACCATGGTAACGCTGGCTCCGTGGTCGCGCGCCTCGACTGCAGCCCGCAGTCCCGCGCCGCCACCGCCAATGATAAGGACGTCGGTCGATATGGTCTCGTGCATCTCTCGATTGCTCCTGTACTTACAAAGATATTGGGCAGCTATGCTACATCACAATCGTCAAACGTGGTAGACGTAGATGTCGTTCGAGGTGGACAGCCATGACTTGCCCAAGTGGATGGTCTGAGCGGGCTCCCACGTCGGAACGGGGAATGTGTTGGAGAGGACGAGAGTTCCGGGGAGCAGCTCTCGCTCGAATTTGGGGCCGAGCTTTCGCATTGCGGCGGGATGGAGGTAGACGACCACCACGTCCACGCTGGAAAGGTCGGCATCGAATACGCTTTGCCTGCGGAGGGTGAGGTTCGGGCGTCGGACGAACACACCTTTGACCCGCGAGTAAAGCCACGGAATGGGTGAAAGCTCGCAGCCGACCACCTCGGCGCCCGGGAATTGTTTGGCGATGGGGTATGCGAGGGTTCCCCATCCTGAACCGAGGTCGACGATCTTGCCGTCGGTCGCGTCGGGGATGAGGTTGAGGAATGTTGCTACGGCCTTGCGTGAACTCGGCATGGGGGTTATGCCGAGCCTGATGCCGTAGTAGATGATCGACGCGATGGCGAGGAGGAGGATGCCGTTGAGGAGGTATGGGAGCCAGTCAGGGATCATGGGGGATAGTTCCAAGGTCGGGTTTGGAAACCCGCCCCTACGGGAGTAGTGATTCATGATCGTTGGTACTTTGTTAGGGTACGGTATTCGGGATGTTGAAGGCGTGTCAACGGGGTCGTGAGAACTCCTAAAACTCTCTCAGTTTCGATACTGCACTACCCTTCGACAGGCTCAGGGCGAACGAATCCTTCTTTCCTCTACTTTACCGATGCGAAGATGGAAATATCGTCGAAGGTGCTTGGACGGTGTCGAAGGGGCTGTGCTACAATTCCGCGCGACTTTGGAACCCTAGTTAAAAGGAGAGACGTGCATGAGGCTGGTACTTTTCAACGACTATACTCCGGGCGTGCTGCGGGGCGACAACGTGGTGGACGTATCGGACGTGGTCGTGGACATCCCGCATATCGACGCGCAGACGTGGATGCGGGGGCTGATCGATCGATTCGACGACTACAGGGGCAAGCTGGAAGACGCGGCTGCCAACTCGGAGGGAGTGCCGATCTCGGACGTTCGACTGCGGGCCCCTCTGCCGGAGCCGACGCGGATCGCCTGCATGGCGGGCAACTATCTTGAGAACGGCAAGCTGCCCTTCCCGACCGACCGGGAGGCGTTCCTGAAGTCGCCGAGCGCGGTGATCGGGGACGGCGACACAGTGGAGCTTCCGGACGCGCCAGTGCCGCACTTCCACCATGAAGCGGAGCTTGGGCTGGTGATCGGCAAGAACTCGACGGACGTGCCGGCTGAGAAGGCGGCGGGCCACATCTTCGGCTACCTGAACTTCATGGACGTGTCGGCGCGGGGGGTGAACCCCAACGGGGGCAGCAGCTTCTTCTGGGGCAAGTCGTGGGATACCTTCTGCCCGCTGGGCCCGGTGATCGTCACGGCGGACGAGGTGGATGACGCACAGAACCTCGACATCAAGCTGTGGGTGAACGGCGAGCCGCGGCAGGACCACAACACCAGTGACATGGGGCGGACGGTCGAGGAGACGGTCGAGTTCATCACGTGGATCACGACGATGAAGGCCGGGGACGTGATCGCGACCGGCACGAACCACGTGGGGCTGGGGCCGATCCAGCACGGCGACGTGATCACCGAGGAGATCGGCGACTTCGGTCTGCTGACGGTGAACGTCACCGACCCGTGGAAGCGCACGTGGCCTCGCCTGCCGCTGAACAAGATGTCGGCCTTCGAGTCGTCGATCCGGTCGAAGAGCCAGTCGGTGGAGTAGGGGGTTTCACCCTCACCCTAGCCCTCTCCCGTCAAGGGAGAGGGGATAAACGCGACGGGGCGGGTTTGAAAGACCCGTCCCTACGAACTCAGCGTCCTGTCAGCCTCTAGTCGAAAGACAGGGTGCTGCGAGCGACCTCGCCTTTGCCGAGGGCCTCGAATGCATCGTTGATTCGCTCGACGGGGTAAGTGCGGGAGACGAGCTCGTCGAGCATGAGTTCCCCCTGCTTGTAGAGGTTGAGGAGCCGGGGGAAGGTGATCAACGGCTGGCCGCTTCCGTAGAGGGACCCCATGATGATCTTTTCCATCATCAGGTCACGCGCGTCAATGGTGACGCGGGTACCGTGCGGGGCGTGGCCGACCCAAATGGACATACCACGGTTGCGGGTGCAGAGGATGCTCTGGATGAATGGCTTCTCCACGAGGCCGATTGCCTCGAAGGCGTAGTGGACACCGTAGCCACCCGTCAGCGACTTGATGGCCTCGACGGCGTCTTCCTCGCCCGCGTTCACGGTGTGAGTAGCGCCAAACTCCCTGGCCATATCGAGCTTGTTGTCGAGGAGGTCTACGGCAATGATCGTGGTCGCACCCGCTATCCGGCAACCCTGGATGACGTTCAGGCCTACTCCACCTGCGCCGAAGACGGCGGCGGTGGTGCCCGCCTCGACCTGCGCGGTGTTGATGGCTGCGCCGACACCGGTGGTGACGCCGCAGCCTATGAGGGACGCCTGCGGGAACGGGATGTCCTTGTCTATGGGGATGGCGGCCACCTCGCTGACGATCTGGTAGCTGCCGAAGCTCCCGACTCCCACCATCTGATTGATCTCCTGTCCGGATGAGCGAAGGGTGGGCTTCTGCTTGGGGTACTGATTGTCGTAGCAGAGGGCGGGCCAACCCAGCTGGCACATCTCGCAAAGACTACACTGCGACCGCCAGGCGAGCACGACGTGGTCTCCGGGCTTCACGTTGTTGACGCCGGGGCCGGTGGCCTCGACGATGCCGGCTCCCTCGTGGCCGAGGATGATCGGCAGTGGCAGATGCGTCCACTCGCCCTTGACGACGTGCCAGTCGGAGTGGCATACGCCGCTGGCCATCATCTTGACCATGACCTGGCCGGGTCCGGGCTCCTCAATGTCAAGCTCCTCGATGACAAGTGGTGTCTGGGCTTCGTAGAGCACGGCGGCTTTCATGGCGGTCCTCCGACAGGGTGTGTGGGAGGGAAGGGTACGGCGAAGAGTGCGAGGGGTCAAGGGAACTCGCCGTTCGGGCGTATAGGGGACTTCGCCAGTCGGGCATGAGAGGATTCACCGCAGAGGGAAAGGGGATTGTGACCATCGAGGGCGTGCAGGGTGGGTGTGGTATGGTATGCGGCGCGGTCGGGTGGGCTTATTAGATGCCGGCTGCGGGGGTGTGTTATGAACACGGAGACGACGTATCGGGTCGGGCTGATTGGGACGGGGCGCAAGGGGAATGGGCATGCGCGGGGGTATGTGGCGAATCCTCGAACGGAGCTTGTTGCGGCGGCGGACCCGGACCCGTCGAATTTGGCAATCTTCCTGGAGCGGTTCGCGGTCGAGTCGTATGACGATTACCACGAGATGCTGCGGGTGGAGGGCCTCGACATCGCGGCTCCGATTCTGCCGGTGAAGCCGAATCCGGGCGTGGTGATCGACTGCGCACGGGCGGGCGTGAAGGCGATCTACTGCGAGAAGCCGATGGCGGCGAGCCTGGACGAGGCGGACCGGATGGTTGAGGAAACATCGTCGCGGGGGATCGCGTTCGCGTCAGGGGACGCCTACCGGAATATGCCCCAGCACTGGAAGGTGAAGGCGCTCATCGACTCGGGGGAGCTTGGGCCGGTACAGAGTATCAACCTGTACCAGCCGACGAACGAGATTTCAGGCGGCGGGTGCCAAGGGCTGAGCGTGTTGCGGCTATTCGCGGACGACGCGGACGTGGAGTGGGTGACGGGATGGTGCGCGGATGATCCATGGAGCGACGACGATCAGAATATGGGCGGGTACATCAGGTTCGCCAACGGCATCGAGGGGTATGTGCACACGAAGCCCTCGCCGAGGGACGGCATCGAGGTGGTGTGCGAGAAGGGCGTCTATCACACGGGCTGGTACGGCGGGCACCTTTGGCGGGGCACGTCGCGGGGTGGCGAGTTCGTGGAGGACGCCACCTTCTTCGATGAGTTCGGTGGGACGGACTACGGATGGGTGACGCCAAGCGGACGGAGACAGCGGGGTGGCATCCAGTCGATAGTGGAGGCCATCGACAACGGCACGGAGCCGAGGTGCAGCGGGGACAATATGCGGAAGGTGCTTGAGATCGCCATCGGGTTCCGGGAGTCGCACCGGAACGGGTACTCGGCGGTACGCTTCCCCATCGAGGACAGGAGTCTGAAGATCCTGCCGAAGCCGGGGCGGTTGCTGAATAAGAAGGAGGTCTACGGGGAGGAGGCATACGCGGAGATGATCGCCGGGGCGGCGGAGAAGCCGATTGCCGGGGCGGCGTTGGATTAGGGGGCGGCGCTGCGGGGGGCGCGAGGGAGTTCACCACAGAGGACACGGAGAGCACAGAGGGAAGAAATGGGTCGGATTCTCCAATAGGCACCTTCAAGTGCAATTGTTTTGTCTTGGTGACAGGTAGTGAAACCCGGTATGGCCCCAAACTCAGGTGGGTGACACTGGGCAAGATGAACGGGACTCTTGCTGATGCGGTCCGGTCTCGTAGTCATGGATTTTAGATTCCTCGCTGCGCTCGGAATGACAGTAAGCAGAGAACGGTGCTCACTCTCTGTGTGTCTCCCCTAGGGAAGTGGCATTTGGAGCCTTTCGGGTTAGTCTTGGGACAACCCTTCGACAAGCTCAGGGTGAATGGGATTCTTGCTCCAACTGCTCAGGTGAGCGGAATTCTCGAATTCATTAGTTTGAGAAGCGTGGGAGAAGGAGACTAGAAAATGACGGGGAACGGCAAGGGGAATATCGCGAACTGCTCTTGGGGGGACCACGTGGTGTTCGGGGAGGGGG
>VXLM01000143.1 GCA_009841605.1 Dehalococcoidia bacterium | reverse complement strand
CCTTGGCATCAGAAAGCGATGAAGGACGTGGCAAGCTGCGATAAGCTTCGGGGAGTGGCACACACACTGCGATCCGGAGATTTCCGAATGGGGAAACCCGCCGGTTGAGCCGGCAGTTCAAGGTGAATACATAGACCTTGTAATGGCAAACGAAGGGAAGTGAAACATCTCAGTACCTTCAGGAACAGAAATCAAATAGAGATTCCCTGAGTAGTGGCGAGCGAAAAGGGAAGAGCCTAAACCTTTTGTATGTTAAAGGGTCCGGCCCTTGTACAGAAGGTGTCATGGGACTTTAAAGAAGCGACCGGACTCGCTTCACGAAGTTACAAAGTCAAAATTTAGCAGAAGAGTCTGAAAAGTCTCTCCAAAGAAGGTGATAGACCTGTAAGCGAAAAGTTTTGACCTTCGATAAAGTTTCCCAAGTACCACCGGGCACGTGGAATCCGCTGGGAATTTAGGGGGACCACCCTCTAAGGCTAAATATGTTCTGATGACCGATAGTGAACCAGTACCGTGAGGGAAAGGTGAAAAGAACCCCGGAAGGGGAGTGAAATAGAACCTGAAACCGTGAACTTACAAACAGTGGGAGCGCTATTGCATGACAAGCGTGACCACGTACCTTTTGCATAATGAGCCAGTGAGTTATGGTCACGAGCAAGGTTAAGCTGTGAAGCGAAGCCGTAGCGAAAGCGAGTCTTAAATGGGCGTTTTTTTAGTTCGTGGCTATAGACCCGAAACCCGGTGAGCTATTTATGGCCAGGGTGAAGTGCAGTTAACCCTGCATGGAGGCCCGAACCATTGGAAGATGCAATTTCCTTGGATGAGCTGTGAATAGGAGTGAAAGGCTAATCAAACTGGGTGATAGCTGGTTCTCCCCGAAATATATTTAGGTATAGCCTCGAATATCTATCCTGGAGGTAGAGCACTGAATGGGCTAGGGGTCCTTACCGGATTACCAAACCCAAACAAACTCCGAATGCCGGTGATAGTGAGTTCGGGAGACAGTCATGGGGTGATAAGGTCCTGTGACGAGAGGGAAAGAGCCCGGACCCTCGGCTAAGGTCCCTAAATCCATTGCTTAGTGTTAAACGTTGTGGAATTACTCAGACAGCCAGGAGGTTGGCTTAGAAGCAGCAATCCTTTAAAGAAAGCGTAATAGCTCACTGGTTCAGTGATTTTGCGCGGAAGATTTAACGGGGCTTAAGCATGGTACCGAAGCCAGGGACTGTTGTTCGCAACAGTGGTAGGGGAGCGTTGTCGTTAAGGATGAAGCTTGACCGCGAGGACAGGTGGACAGACGACAAGTGATTCTGCTGGCATAAGTAGCGTATTAACAGAGGTGAGAAACCTCTGCGCCGAAAACTCAAGGGTTCCTGGGCCAGGATCATCCTCCCAGGGTTAGTCGGGACCTAAGGCGAGGCCAAGTGGCGTAGTCGATGGACAAAGGGTTAATATTCCCTTACCGGCTTTGATGTTCAAGCATAGGAGTGACGGACTCAGTTATCCCGGCCTGTTATTGGATTCAGGTGTAAGCGTGCAAGAGGGGGTGTAGGTAAATCCGCATCTCAACTCTCAGGCGTAAATGCGAGAGGATCTGATCCTCGAAGCGGGAGACACTATGGTTCCCAGAAAAACTTCGATGTATTGTCAAAGTTGCCCGTACCGTAAACCGACTCAGGTGAGTAGGATGAGTATTCTAAGGCGATTGGGTTAACTCCAGTTAAGGAACTCGCCAAATTGGCACCGTAACTTCGGGAGAAGGTGTGCCCTCTCAGGTGAAACCCCTTGCGGGTGGAGCTAGGGGGAGGGTCGCAGTGACCAGGGAGTAGCGACTGTTTACCAAAAACACAGGGCTATGCTAAATCACAAGATGATGTATATAGCCTGACGCCTGCCCGGTGCCGGAAGGTTAAGAGGATTTGTCAGCCGCAAGGCGAAGCGGAAAATCGAAGCCCCGGTAAACGGCGGCCGTAACTATAACGGTCCTAAGGTAGCGAAACTCCTTGTCGGGTAAGTTCCGACCTGCATGAATGGCGTAACGACTTCTTCAGTGTCTCAACTGGACCCCCAGTGAAATTGAACTCTCAGTGAAAATGCTGAGTACCCGCGGAAAGACGAGAAGACCCTGTGAACCTTTACTCTAGCTTGGCAATGACTTTAGAGTGGTTATGTGTAGGATAGGTGGGAGGCTTTGAAGCTTGGACGCTAGCCCAGGTGGAGCCAACCTTGAAATACCACCCTTAGTTATTTTGAAGTCTAACCTGCACCCCTGAACCGGGGTGAGGGACATTGTCAGGTGGGGAGTTTGACTGGGGCGGTCGCCTCCTAAAAGGTAACGGAGGCGTACGAAGGTTCCCTCAGCCTGATTGGAAACCAGGCGCTGAGAACATTGGCATAAGGGAGCTTGACTGCGAGACTTACAGGTCGAGCAGGTGCGAAAGCAGGTCAAAGTGATCCGGTGGTTCCGAGTGGAAGGGCCATCGCTTAACGGATAAAAGGTACTCCGGGGATAACAGGCTGATACCCCCCAAGAGTTCACATCGACGGGGGTGTTTGGCACCTCGATGTCGGCTCATCTCATCCTGGGGCTGGAGCAGGTCCCAAGGGTTTGGCTGTTCGCCAATTAAAGAGGTACGCGAGCTGGGTTCAGAACGTCGTGAGACAGTTTGGTCGTTATCTTCCGTGGGCGTAGGAAAATTGAGAGGAGCTGTCCTTAGTACGAGAGGACCGGGATGGACGAATCTCTGGTGCACCTGTTGTCACGCCAGTGGCATAGCAGGGTAGCTATATTCGGAACGGATAACCGCTGAAAGCATCTAAGCGGGAAGCCGACCTCAAGATAAGTTTTCCCTGATCCGTAAGGATCCTGAAGACCCCTTCGAGACCAGGAGGTTGATAGGCGGTAAGTATAAGCACAGCAATGTGTTCAGCTGATCCGTACTAATAGGTCGTGAGGCTTTTTTAAAAACAATTTCTGATCTGTCATTCCCGCTTTACGCGGGAATCCAGCTAAGAATGTTTTGAGTACAGACGATTGATTTGTCATTCCCGCGAAAGCGGGAATCTAGGCCAAAAACTGTCATTCCCGTGAAAGCGGGAATCTAGGTCAAAAACTGTCATTCCCGCGAAAGCGGGAATCTAGGTCAAAAACTGTCATTCCCGCGAAAGCGGGAATCTAGGT
>VXLM01000117.1 GCA_009841605.1 Dehalococcoidia bacterium | reverse complement strand
TCGCGGCCTGACGATCTTGCGGGACTACGGCGGTTTCAGGGCGTCTCCATCCTCCGCTGTAGCCCCAAATGCCTGGGAGAATCTCAATCGCACACCATGACGGGAGAGTTCGAGGGCCCGCCGGGTCTAGCTGCAAGCCGGTGGGCGAGCGTGTCCTGCGCTGCGAACTTTCCGGTGGGAGATCCTGATACAGGGATCCTCGTGACCGACCCCGGGTAGACCTCCGTGAGCCTCCGGCATTGCAGCGCAGAGGACCATCCTGTCTGATGAGACCAACCTGACCCAACGCGGCTCAAAGAGGAGGGAGAGCCCAAAGACCCTGCCGCGCTACTTTTCGACCCGGCAGCTGATGATGTCTATGCCGTAGTACTTGCGGTGGTGTACCGATGAGGCGTAGTGACTCAGGATTCGGACGGACAATTGCTGTTCGTCTTCCAGGGCCTGGTCAGGGCCCAGATAGGCCATGCGATTCTCGATATTTCCCTGAATGGCGTCGTCCGAAGCGACCACGATTTCAAGCTCGGCCGAGCCGCTTTCAGGGCGAATCGTGGCAACCAGCCTGCGCTTCCGGTCGGCAGGGCCGTCGTCCTCTTCATCGAACAGGCTCAACATGACCTCTTCTCCCACCAGACGCAGGCGATTCTTCCCTTCATCCGGCCAAGAGTGTTTGTCGGCGAACTGGCAGAGAAAATCGTCAACGTCGGGCAAAGAAGATTCGGCCAAGTCAATCCTCAGTTTGCTGGCGCGAAATCCCGATATCTCGGTGAATAGCGTCATGGCTATGGCAGCCATGCCGCCTATGACGATGGTATTGCCGACCAGGTGAATGGTTATTCCCTCGAAGAATCCGCTGAAGGTCCCCGCGGACAGGCCCAGGACTATGGAAACGCCGGTGATGGTAGCTTTCTTCTGGTCAAACTGGCCGGTGAAGACCGTCTTCGCACCCTCCACAAAGAGCATTCCGAAGATGATGACGTACACCGCGCTAACCACCGGGCTGGGAATGGCGACCAAGATCGCGAGCAGCTTTGAAAAGGAGGCGACCAGTATCGTCAACACTCCCAGGTATATCCCAACACTCTTGGCGGCGACGCCGGTAAAGCCGATGTAGACCACGGTAGCCGCCCACGGCGCAGCGACAGGCAGGGTTCCCAGGAGACCCGAAAAGAGGGTGCCCACGCCGAAGACGTTCAGGCCCCCCTGCACGGAGCGGAAGTCAACCGCCGATTGATTCCGATAAGAAGCCCGATAGATCACCGACAGGTCTCCCACAGCCTTCATAAAGGAGGTGAGATTCACAAACACGAATACCGGGAGCAGTGCCCAGAAATCCGCGCTGAAGGTCAGATCCAGCCCCGGCCACCCGAAATCCGGCAGGAGCAGCCATGGAGTGTTCACAATGACATCTGCATCGTAAAGTCCCAGGGGGACGGCTACAATCATCCCTACGGCTACGGTGACCGGCAAAATCCATACACGCCAGAACGGCGCGTCCTGCAAGGATATAAGAACCCCGGCCACCAGAGCAGCCATGCCCGGCGCCAGGAAAAGCACGGTAGATTCGCCTTCCGGCGGAATAACCGCTCTGCTGATGATGAAGGGCAATGCCGAAACCGCCACCAGCATCACCACTACTCCGCTCACCGTCTGAGTAAATATCCGCCGGAGGGAGGCAAGGCGCAGAGTCAAAACAGTCTGGACCAGCGTGGAAACCACGATCAAGCTGGCCAGCAGGCCAGGTCCGCCGACACTAAGCGCCAGGGCGCTGACTGCCAAGAACGGAACGTTGAAGTTCGAGACGATGAGGCGGCCCGAACCCAAATGCCCCAATTGGAGGGTCTGCAGGATCATGCCGGCGCCGGTGACTGCCAGCACGGTAAACGTCACCCATGACAGGTAGGCTTCGGACTCGCCGGACGCCCGCACCACCAGCGCCGCCAGCATGACGAGGCTGATGGTGTTGGGTATGAATATCTGTAAAGCGGAGGATATCGCCAGTAGGGGCGGACACTTCTCATCCGGTTCGTACCGGATTTCGTGTCGCGCCTGGGCTCTTCTAAACATTTAGGTGAAAACCTTGGTCGCAACAGCCAGCCGGGAAATCGCCGCAGCCCGCGAGCGACTCTCCCAAAATTCCGTCGAGTTTGGGGCAGGATGGTATCGTATTTGCCAACCCCCGCGCCATACGTGGGGGCTTCCGCTCTTCTCTTTGACAGACGCAGGAATCACTCATACATCCTTCGGCCTGCGCAACCCGCAATGAAAATTGGCCTGAATCAAGGACGGGCGACCACAAGGGCCGTCTCTACGGGAGGTTGCCCGGTCGCGTGGCACAGGGCATGACGGGGAAGCGCATGAACATGGGTCTCCGGGGTTTTTCTTTGTTATATATGTGCCATTTGACGCCATTTTGCGCCGTTTCCTCGTTGTTGTCGCGAGTGCGGGCGGTGGGCAGTCGCATATGGATATCGTGGTACATGAGTTCTTATCTGTCAAATCGAGAGAGGCTCTTCTTAGGAGCGAGGGTTGAGGATGGCTCTAGCAGTTTGCGAACAGCAAATCGCTTATTGAACATAAATTGAGACAACATATATATGTGTGTGATATGCGATAATGTGCTCGGACGTGTGAAATGAGACTCTATATCTTGGCATACTTGAGAGTACATTTCTTTGCCAAAGGCTTTCGGCCACAGTAAAATGTTCGGCACGAACCAAGGGGGATAACTCATGTTGAGAACCGAGCAAATGGGCAAACCGCAGGCGAATAGGACAGGCACGAAGTTTCAATCAGCACCATGGGGCATGAGCGCACTGTTCTTGTTCTTGATCGTGGTCTCCTCTGCAGCCATTTTGATTGCCTGCGGGGATGACCCTTCCCCAACGCCGGTGCCCACTGTCCCTGCGGCGCCCGAGCCGACGCCGGAACCCGCTGCAACCACAGCCCCGGAACCGACGCCGGAGCCCGTTGCCACCACGGCCCCGGAACCCGCACCGGAAACAGATGCATTGGACGACGACGCCATAACGCGAGCCTTCATCGCGACGGCCATTGAATACTACGAAGAGAACGGACTGGACGCGACGGTCAAATACTACAAGACCGAAGCCGGCATCGAAGACGGCCGGCCGCTGACCCTCCTAGACGCCGAAGAAAGCGTAGTGCTGGTGTTCCGCGCCCTGCCCACCCTCGAGGGCCAGTACGTCGGCCCCGGATCGAGGTTCTCCGGCTT
>VXLM01000090.1 GCA_009841605.1 Dehalococcoidia bacterium | reverse complement strand
TTATAATAGGCGTATAGTCGGACCCTCGACGTACCGGCGGCCAGTCGGCCATAGCATCGGTACCGAGTCCGGGAACATCGTGGACCCGACGCTTCGGACCGGAAGGCGACACATGGTACGAAACATCGCCGACATGCTCAGCTCCGTCATGAGTAGGACCGATCCCGACGAGGGGACTGCCGCACGGGAGTTCTGCCTCGTCTGCGATGAGTCGCTCGTAGATTCGGAACTGTACCAGCGACACAATGTCTGCCCGCGGTGCCGGTTCCACTTCAGCTTTACCGCCAGAGAGCGCATCGATACCCTGGCCGACCCCGGCTCGTTCAAGGAGATCAACCGCACGGTCACCTCGCTCGACCCGCTCTCCTTCTCGTCGCGCACCTCCTACAAACAGAGCGTCTTCCGCGATCAGCGACGGACAGGCCTGACCGAGGCCGCCGTCACTGGCACGTGCTCGATTGGCGGCACTACGGCTGTACTGATCGTCCTCGACTTCGGGTTCATGGGCGGTACCATGGGATGCGTCGTCGGCGAGAAGGTGGCCCTTGCATTCGAATACGCCACGCGGCGCAAGCAGCCGGTGGTTGCCGTCGTCACGAGCGGCGGCGTCCGAATACAGGAGGGCGTTCTCTCCCTCATGCAGATGGCCAAGACCGCCATGGCGGCCAACCGTCTCGCCGAGGCGGGCCTGCCGTTTATCTCCATCCTGGCGAACCCATCCACGGGGCACGCCTACGCCAGCTTCGCCAATCTTGCCGACGTTATCGTGGCCGAGCCCGGCGCAATCGTGGGCCTCTCATCCATGCGGGCCGTCAAGAACTCGGATGATGAGCCCAGCCCGGCCGATTCTCATTCCGCCGAGTCGCGGCTCCAGCATGGCATGATTGACGCCGTCGTCGATCGCACCCAGTCGAAGGACACCATTGCGGCCCTTCTCGACATGCTCATGTCGAAGTACCACCTGACTCGTCGCGACCAGCACGAAGGATACGTTCAGCCTCCACGAGCGGCTTCCGTCTCTGCGTGGGAGGCCGTGAATCTTGCTCGCCATCCCGAGCGTCCCACCGGCCTCGACTACATGAGCCAGATGGTGACCAATTTCGTCGAGCTGCACGGCGACCGGGTCTTCGGTGACGACGAAGCGCTCGTTTGGGGCGTAGGCCAGCTCGGAGGCCAGACGATTGTCGTCATCGGTCAGGAACGCGGCGACCTTGATGACGCGCAGCAGGGCGGTCGTATCTCTCCCGAGGGGTTCCGCGAGACGCAGAGGGCCGTGCGTCTGGCAGCGAAGTTTGATCTCCCGATAATCACCCTGATAGACACGCCGGGACCGCACATCAGCACGGACGCAGAGGTGCGCGGACTTGGCAGCGCCATCGCAGTAGCCATGGCCGAGGTGGCCCGTGTCGAGGTGCCGTCCATTGCCGTCATCATCGGTGAGGGAGGCAGCGAGGGCGCCCTGCCGCTGGCGGTCGTTGACCGCGTCCTCATGCTCGAAAACGCCATATATTCCGTGATCTCGCCGGAGGACGCCGCAGCCCTTATGTACCAGGACGCCGCCCGCGCCGATGAGGCGGCGGAGTCCCTCAAGCTCACGGCACACGACTGCTATGAGTTGGGCATCGTAGACCTGATAGTCCAGGAACCGACGGGCGGCGCTCACACCAACCCGACCGAAGCCATCCGGCATCTCCGCCGGATGCTGCTTCAGGAACTCTCAGCGCTCCAGGCGGGCTCCCGAAAGCGTCTCCTCCGTTCCCGTTACAAGAAATTCCGTAAAATGGGCGAGTATAGTTCCCACTTCCGTACCGCCATCACCCGCGAGGTGAACTCGCTTCGCGGGATCGTGTCAACTCGCGTCCGGCGAATGCGCCGCAGCCCTGAACCGGAGCCGGACGAAAACAATCATGTCGCCGACGGCTTCTCGAATGCCAACGGCAGCAGACATGGAACGTAAAGGCCAACCCGTCCGACGGCCCGCGCTCTGCAAATCCGGTTTGACACTGCCACTCGTACACAATAGCATCGAGAGAGTACGAGCCCCGATAATTCACGAGCGGTAATCACACGTCTTTTAGAGTCGGCCACTGCATTCAGTGAGCCATGCAAGCAATAGGGGAAAAAGCATCGAATGATGAATGATCGCAGGTGGCTCAAGGCCATCGAGCAGACGTTTGTAGTCAGGTTTCCAAAGCAGCATCTCGCTACCTTCGGCGCGACGAATATCAAGTACTACGTCGTGACCGAACCCGCATTCCAGGAGGAAGTGCCTGAGACGTACGAGGGCGTCGTGCGCACGGGCAAGGTAGTGGCCGAGCGGCCCGCCATCGTAACCCCTTCATATATGTCGAATCTGGACGGCTTTAGCTCTGAGGCCTACGAGTTCTTCCACGACCTCATGCGCACCGAGGGCCCGAACAGTCCCGGCATCATGTACCGCTACAGCAACAAGCCTGAGAACTCCGAGGTCGTCGGTGGCGTTCCCACCGACATTGCCCACCGCATCAGCAGGGACCTGAACGACCGGAAGGAAGAGCTGTCGGTCGTCATGGTCGGCGTCGACGAGCTATGGGACGTTGCGCTCCTGAAGTTCATCTACGAGTTCACCGCTTCGTCCGTTGCTGGCAACGTGCAGGAGCTAAACGCTCGAGGTCTGCTCAACCCCGAGGAAAACTTCGGCGGCGCTCCTTCCGCTGCCATCCAGCAGATCGACCGCCTATTCCGCGAGGTGGAGCGAGGCAATCGGGGCAGCATCGACCTACTCAAGCAGGAAATAGACCGCTGGGGCCTCTTCGAGTTCTACCAGGACAGGTTTCTCAACCTGTTCAGGCAGTAGAACTTACTCCAACTCCAGCTTGACCTCGGGCGCCACGTACGCGTGGTCCTTCGCGTAGACCTGCAGCCGCCCGCAGGCGTCCGCCACGATGATACGGTCCTGCTCGTCGACCTCGATTCCCGTCGGTCGCTGGAACCGCCCCATCTGCGTGTAGTCCTTGACCATCCGATACGCCTTGATGGTGCCGGGGTCGCGCCGGATGATGTACTCACCCGCCTTCGACAGCGTCGTCGCGTCACCGTAGAACGTGGTCAGAACGTCGCCGTTCGGCTCGTACACCTGCACACGGCGGTTTCCGAAATCCGTCACGTACACGTCGCCCTCGCTGTCCACCGCCACGTTCGCGGGACTGTTCAGTTCCCCCCCGAACGACGTGCCGAATGACATCACATACTCACCCTCGGACGAGAATTTTTGTATACGGTTGTTGCCCCAATCGGCTACATACACGTATCCGTCACGATCGATTGTGATGCCCCAAGGACGCTCGAACTCGCCCTCAGCCGATCCCTTCGCCCCGAAGCCGGAGATGAATTGCCCGCCTTTAGTGAACTTCTCTACGCGATGGTTGCGGCTCTCAACGATGTACAGATTGTCCTCTGAATCGAACGCGATGCTGCTCGGACCGTCCAGTTCACCCGGTGCGCTTCCGGTCTCACCCCAGCTTTCCAGCCACTCCCCAGTCGGATCGCTTCCGGGATAAGGTACAACTCCCTCCGGGTCATATCGTCGAACCACGTTTTCGTGCTCGTCCGTCACATACACCCAGCCCTCGCTGTCGAGAGCGATGCCGCCCGGCCAAGTGAAGTCCCGCCGCGCGAAGTCTCCCAGGTGGTGCTCATCCAGGGTGGTCTTGCCGATCCGACCGTTGTCACGGTGCTCCAAGCCCTCCGTGTACTGAAAGCCCTTGTTCAGCACGAAGAGGATCTCGCCTGGCGCGACTGCGAGGTCGGTCGGATAGCGAAAACCCCCCGTCTTCCCGTTGTGCTCGTTTGTCGGGCGTCCCAGCGCCCTGTCGAAGTGCCACGTTCTTCCTGCGGCCGTCGTCGTAATCATGTGTGTATTCCTACTCCAGTTCCAGCTTCACTTCCGGCGCGACATACGCGTGGTCCTTGGCGTACACCTGCAGCCTGCCGCACAGGTCGGCTACGAGTACGCGGTCCTCGCCGTCGATCTCGATGCCAGTCGGCCTCTGAAATCTGCCCATCTCTGTGTAGTCCTTGACCATGCGGTACGCCTTGATCGTGCCGGGGTCGCGCCGGATGATGTACTCTCCCGCCTTCGACAGCGTCGTTGCGTCCCCGTAGAAAGAGGTCAGGATATCGCCGTTGGGCTCGTACACCTGCACCCGACGGTTGCCGAAGTCCGTTACGTAAACGTCTCCTTCGCTGTCCACTGCCACGTTTGCCGGTCGCTTGAGCTCCCCGCCGAACTCCTCGCCGAAGCTCATGAGGTGCTGTCCATCCGGCGTGAACTTCTGCACGCGGTTGTTTCCCCAGTCGGCCACATATACGTCCCCGTTCTGGTCGATGGTGATACCCCATGGTCGGTTGAACTCTCCCGCGTCCGTGCCCGGTCCTCCAAATGCCAGCAGGAATGCCCCGTCCTTCGTGAACTTCTGCACGCGGTTATTTCCACTCTCGAGGACATACAGATTGTCGTTGGAATCGAACTGCATCCCTGTCGGCCCGTCGAACTGTCCTAGCTCCGAGCCCGACTCCCCGAACGTGGCAATTGCCTCACCATCCGGGTCGAAAGTAGGAAACGGATGAATAGCTTCCGGATCGAACTTCCTGATGACGTTCTCGTGCTCGTCGGAGACGTAGACCCAACCCTCCGAGTCCACCGCAATGCCTGTGGGCCACGTGAACTCTTGCCGCGCGAAGTCGCCCAGATGGTGCTCGTCGAATGTCGTCTTGCCGACGCGTCCGTTGTCCCGGTAGCCGATCTGCCCCATGCCGTGCTGGTTGCCGCGACTCAGCACGAAGATGTTGCCGTCGGGCGCGATCGCGAGGTCGACCGGATAGCGGTACCCGCCGACCTTCCCGTTGTGCTCGTTCGTAGGCCGCCCCAGCGAACGATCGAAGTGCCACGTTCGCCCGGCGGCAGTGGTGGTAATCATGCCCTCTTCATCCCATGCCCTTCACAAAGAGAGGTGTGCCAATTCCGAAGTCGAGGCTATAAGTCAGTTCTGAATGAGCGCCGGCTTCTCGAACGTGCCGTTCACGATGGGCTTGGCGTCCAGTTCAAACCAGTCTTCCAGGATCGTCGTGTAGACGCCACGGAAGTCCTGGTCGGGCGCGAGGTCGCCCTCTCGCAGGTCTTCTGGCTTCATGGAGGGGTACTCGTTGTGCTGTCCACCCACCGCCTTCGGGCCGATGATGAACGATACTCCCCCCGCGCCGTGGTCCGTGCCGGTGCCGTTCTCCTTCACGCGCCTACCGAACTCGGTGAAGACGAACATGATGACGTTGTCGGCCGCATCCTGTTCCTTGAGGTCGTCCCAAAAGTCGGTCACCGCCGAGGCCACGTCGCTGAGTAGCTTCGGATGGTTGTTCGCCTGGCTCGCGTGCGTGTCGTAGCCGCCATGCTCGGTATAGAAGATGCGCGTTCCCAGATTGGCAGTGTGGATCGTGGCCACGTCCCGCAGCTTCTTGGCGAGCGGAATGTCGGCATACTCGACATTGGACTTATAGCCTGCCGGCGCGGTCTTCAGCATGTCTGCGCCCTTCAGCGCATCGAGACCGGTCTGCGCAAGGTAGTCCATGACGGGTCCGGAACCGATGGCGGGCGAGTATATGTTGGCGAAGCGGTCGAGCATCTTCGCCCGTTCCTGTCGCTCCGCGATGCCCGTCAGCAGACCGTACGTCGAGAGGTCCGCCACCGACGCCACCGACGCGCCCGGCGCTACCAGCGCCCTGGGAAGCCCCTGTCCGATGTTCACCGCCGTCACGGGGTTCTCGCCCTCGGGGTCGAGGTCGCGGATGGCCCGTCCCAGCCATCCCTCGGTGCCGACCTTGTGCGGCTCGGAGGTGTGCCAGATATCCATCGCCCGGAAATGCGACCTAGTCGACTCAGGAAATCCAACTCCGTGGACAACGGCCATCTCGCCACGGTCGTAGATATCCTTCAGCGTCCCCATCGCTGGGTTGAAGCCGACGCTATCGTCGATCTTCATGACCTCGTCTTCAGGTATCGCCAAGGTCGTGCGATTATCGTAGTACAAGGGATCACTGTACGGGACGACCGTGTTCATATAGTCGTTCCCGCCCGTAAGCTGCAGTACCACCAGAACGGGCTGTCCGCCGTTGCCGTTTGTGCCCATGCCATCCTCCTTCGAGTCAACAACGTATGTTATCAAACGTGCGTCAGGTTCGCTAGACGATTAGGAGGCCATGGTTGGTAGGGGCGATTCGTGAATCGCCCCTACGGGAGGTTATTCTCGGAGGAATCACGGAGAGCGCATAGTCTCTAATGGATCAGCTGTGCTTGCGGCCGGTCCTGCGGATTCGCCCCATGAGCGATGAGGATCTGACTAATCTCCTGAACGTTTCGGCGTTGTCGGTTCTGCCAGTTCGTTCCCAGCGCCGTCGCCCCCCACGGATTTGTGAGACTAAGGTCCGCGCCTCTCGCTAGCGCCAGCCTGACCATCTCAATCGAATCGCTGTAGACCGCTCCATGCAGCACGGTGCTTGCCCCATTGCCGCCCCCCGGAAGTGTCACTTGGCCGTTGATGTCCGCGCCCCTATTGAGTAGCAGATTAAATACGTCGGTTTCGGCCATGTTTGCAGCGATCTTGAGAGGAGTCTGCTCGGTCATCGGCTGGTCTACGTACAGCGCCTCCAGCAGCGACGGGTCGGCGTCCAGCATCGCGCGAACCGTCTCCACCAGCCCCACTGCCGCCGCCGCGTGGATCGTCATGGGAGCGCCCCGCTCCACCAGGACGTCCACCACGTCGCCTCTGCCTTTAAATGCCGCATCGTGAAGGAGCGACACGCGAAAGACGTTGAAATTCATCAGGGCCGGCTCGGCATCCAATATCCCGGCCACTCCATCGGCCTCACCCTCGAGGTAGGCCTCCATCAGCAGTCGCCGTTGAGCCAGGACTTCATTCGCCAGGCCGTTGGGGAGCATGCGTATCTGCGCGTGTTCGTTCAGCAGCTCGATCGTCGAGACTTGTCGCTCTTTCCGGGCCTGCTGGATGGCAGTCATGCCATCTTTGTCCACGTACTCCGGGTCGGCCCCGTGACAGATCAGCAACTCGACTGCCAGATTCTGCCCGTTTCCTGCCGCGATGCTCAGGTCTTCCCGTCCCAGTCCGTCCGGCGGGCTGTCCTCGCCCGCGCAGCGTCCGTGATCGAGCAGGACCTTGATCTTTGGGAGATTTCCGCCCCACGCGCCGAAGAAGTTGTCTGCCCTGTTCGCGTCCGCCCCGGCCTCAAGCAGCATCTTCAATGCGCTAACGGTCCCGTTCCGCAGAGCGACGCGGAGGGTCGAGGCCTGGTTCCCTTCTCCCTTGAACTCTGGATCGGCCCCGTGGTCCAGCATCAACTGGACTACATCGTCCTCCTGGTAAGAAATCACCATGTCCAGCGCGGTCTTGCCGAAGTGGTCGACGTCACGCCACACATTGGGCTCCGCCCCCGCTTCAAGCAACATCCTGATGATCTCGTAGTCGCTGTACCGTCCTGCCCAAATCAGGGGAACGGGGCCTTCCCCAACGGGATTGGCCGCCGTTGGATCGTCGCGCAGCAACTCCCGTACCCGCTCGGCGTCCTTGTCCATGATCGCCCCGAAGATGTCCTGTGAAACGCCGCGCGCCAAGAGCGCCTGGACGGCCGTGTCATTACCCATGGATCGCGCTGCCATGAGCGGCGTATAACCTTGTGGATCACGCGCGTTGACATCGGCCCCTCGTTCCAGCAGTAGGTTGAAGATGTCGCGGTCGCCCGCCGCGAGGACGAGCGGCACCTCGCCCTCCGGCCAGCGCGGATCGACCTTCTTCGTGCCGTTCAACAGGGATGGATCGGTGTCCAGCAACTCCCGCGTCTCCTCCAGCATCCCCATTCGAATCGTATGCTGGATGCCATACCGTGCCCCTGCCTCGATCAGCAGCTTGAATATCTCCTTGCGCCCGTGACTCACTGCCGTGCTGACCGGGTTGTAGTCGACCCCATCGTGGCCACCCTTTTCGGGATCGGCCCCATTCTTGAGCAACAGCCTGACCATACCTACTCTTCCCGCCCACGCAGCCGCGTCGAGTGGCGTTGATCCTACTGTGTTTTCCTGTCCGCCCACCGCATCAATGTCAGCCCCGTGGTCGATTAGCAACTGGGCGACCTGGAGGTGGGGTTCATGGGGATTCGCATCGTCTTCGACTTGATGAGGAGAGGAGCGGTGGAGCAGGGTATCCCCCTCCTCGAAGTCGCTCCGAACGCGAACATGGACGAGCCCGGGATCGTCGTCGAGCAGCGCCCGCACCCGGTCGACGTCTGCATCCTCTACCGCCCTGAGGATGGCCGCGACCGGCTCCGGCAGATCGCCTTCGGGGTAGACCTGCCCCTGCTTGCCGGCAGCGACCGACCCCACGTGCCTCTTTAGTGCCTCCCAGTCGAGAAAGCCGTACTCAATAGCGAGTGCGCGTTGGGCGTCCTTGAGGCCGAGCTTAGCCCCGAAGATGTCTTCGTCCGAAAGACCTGCCAATTGGGGCAAGGATTGACGGAAACGCAGGGACGCATCGGGTTCCCGCGACTTGAAGGCCCTCCACAGATCCTTCGCCTGATTCCGAAGCTGCCTGAGGTTGGGATTGGACGGCAGCGAAAGCTGAGGGGACATGAGACACTCCTTCCTCTCGCCTGTGGTCCGCGTGCATCAGGCAGAAAGAGCGTCGAGTGATCGACAACTGCATCGGCTAAACGGTGAGGTGGCCTCAGGCCTTTCCGCGGACTCGGCGGCTCCCTCCGGAGCAACGATGTGACGATAGCAGAACCTTAGACATTGAGTCAAATGAGTCCCTCGTTCGTCGTGGATTTTGTTATCCCAACCGGAAGCGGTAAACTGGTATGGCGGTCGTAACAACCTACTGAAAATCCGATGCCTGCATTCACAATGGCAACCATCGTACAAAAATACGGCGGAACTTCCGTCGCCGACGCTGAGAAAATCAAAAACGTCGCGGGGCGTATCGCGTCCGCGTGTCATGGCGGCGACCGTGTTGTCGCCGTCGTCTCGGCTATGGGAGACACTACAGACCGACTCATCGAGCTGGCTGGCGAGGTGTCGAGTACGCCCGAGTCGCGGGAGTTGGACGCGCTCCTGTCGACTGGTGAGCAGATGAGCTGCACCCTCGTCGCTATGGCCCTAAAGTCGCTCGGACTCGACGCCGTGAGCCTCAGCGGCGCCCAGGCGGGCATCCGCACCGACTCGCGATACGGCAAGGCCCGAATCGCCGCGGTCGAGGCCGGCCGCATCCAGGGCGAGCTTGAAGGCGGTCGCGTCGTTGTCGTTGCCGGCTTTCAGGGCATCACGGAGGACATGGACGTTACCACGCTGGGGAGAGGAGCGTCCGATCTCTCCGCCGTTGCGATTGCCGCCGCTATCGGCGCCGACCGCTGTGAGGTGTATACGGATGTTGAGGGAATCTACACCGCCGATCCGAGGCATGTTCCAAACGCGCGCAAGCTGAAAGAAGTCGGCTATGAAGAGATGCTCGAAATGGCCAGCTTGGGCGCGAAGATGCAACCGCGCTCCATCGAGCTTGCCATGCAGTACCACGTGCCGATCATGGTGGCGTCCAGCTTCGTCGATGCGCCGGGAACACTCATTCACAAGGGGGCCGACATGGAACCGAGGGTAGGGGAGATTCGCAACAGGGCGCGCGCAGTCGCCACGGATCGCAACGTCGCTAAGATCACGGTAACCGGCATGGTAGACCGGCCCGGAATCTCCGCAAGCCTCCTCGAACCCCTCACGGACGCCGACATCAGCGTCGATATCGTCGTCCAGAACGCATCCGTCAGGGATACGACCGACCTCGCCTTCACGGTGAGCGGCGACGACGCCGACCGCGCCTTCGAAGTCGTCCGCACCGTTGCCTACTTGATTGGTGCCAACGATGTCATCAGGACGGACAATCTCGCCAAGGTCAGCGTCGTCGGGGCAGCCATGCAGAATACTCCCGGTTACGCCAGCCGAATGTTCCGCGCCCTCGCCGACGAAGGCATCAATATCGAGATGATAACCACCTCGGAGATCCGCATCACCTGCGTAGTCGATGCAGATCGTGTGAGCCAAGCCGCCCGTGCCCTCCACATGACGTTCGGCCTCGAAAAGCCCGATTAGTCCGGCGTCCTGACATCCGCCTCTCCCCCTCTATCCGAAGATGGAGAATGTCAGAATATGTCAGGGAATGTCAGGGTAAATCATACCCCTACTCTCTTCATACCCTCCGCGACCAGCCCTCGACTCCACTACGCAATACAATCTTCTTTCTACTTTCTATCCCCTCCCTCCCTCTGCTATCGTATGCACCCGGAGGCAATCAAACACACATGAACAATAGACTGTCCCTCTGCATCGTCGGATGCGGAAGCTACGCCCACGTGGTCATGGAATACGTCGGCGACATGACCGACGAGATCGAGTTCTCCTTCGCCAGCCGCGACGTCGACAAGGCAAAAGCGTACTGTGACCAGTACGGCGGGTTCGCCTACTACGGCTCATACGAGGACGCCGCCAGCGATCCCCGCGTCGATGCCATGTACTTTATCACTCCCCATGACCTCCACTTGGAGAACGCCCGGCTCGCCGCGAAGCACGGCAAGCACGTCTTCATGGAAAAGCCCATCGCCCGCACGGTCGACGAGTCTCGCAAGCTCATCGAAGCGACTGAAAGCGCAGGCGTGACCCTCATGGTCGGCGAGAACTTTCGGTTCGATCCCGCCACCGAAAAGGCCAAGGAACTCATCGCACAGGGCGCCATCGGCAGCCTCAGCCTCATTGACATTCAGTCAGAGAACCTCGACGACGGCTGCGTGGGATGGCGGTTGAGCCTTGATCGATGCGGCGGTGGACGCATGATCGACGGCGGCATCCATTACGTGGACGTTCTGCGAAACCTCGCGGGCAGTCCCGAGAGCGTCTATGCCCTGGTACCGTCCCACAAGATGATTCCCGGCCTCGAGGGCGAGGACAGCATGGCCCTTACCGCCTCCTTCCCCGGAGGCCTGACCGGCTTCCTTCGATACGCCGGTTGGACGCCCCACGATTCAAGGCGCGACGTGCGCCTGACCGGCACGAAGGGGCGAATACAGTACGAAGTATTCGGCAGCGATGTCACCGTCCAGACCAAGGAGGGCGCCCGCTCCTATCCGGTCGAGCCTGAAATCCGAGGCATGAAGGCAATGATGCGCGACTTCATCGGGGCAATCGCAGAGGGCTGCGAACCGACAATGAACGGCCAGGAGGCCCTGAACGACCTCGCTGTGGTCCTCGCCGCCTACGAGTCAGTGCGAACCGGAGCGCCGGTAAAGGTGGCGGATACCCTATGACGGAGGTCTACCGCGCCATATGGGTCGTCGCCTACCGCGAGATACTGCGCTTCCTGGCCGACCGCTCCCGCCTAATCTCGTCGTTCGCGTTCCCCCTCATATTCCTCGTCGTCTTCGGCGCGGGATTCAGCCGCCTCATCGGAGACCTCGGCGGCGACGTGAGCTTCGTTCAGTTCATGTACCCCGGCATCCTGGCCATGACCGTCGTCATGTCGTCCCTATTCGCCGGGATGTCCGTCGTATGGGACCGTGAGTTCGGCTTCCTTAAAGAGGTCCTCGTCGCTCCCCTCAGCAGGGTAGGCATAGTCATCGGCAAGGCGGCGGGTGGCTCCTTCACAGCGATGGTGCAGGGAACGATCATGCTGGTCATAGCCCCCATCGTGGGAATTACTGTCACGCCGCTGCTGGTCGCCAAGCTGATACCCCTCGTCCTCATCCTGTCCCTGTCGCTCTCAGGGCTCGGAATCCTCGTGGCGACCCGGATGCGCTCCCAGCAGGGATTCCAGTTCGTCGTCCAGCTGATGATCTTCCCCCTCATCTTTCTGTCCGGCGTTTTCTTCCCCATCGACGCCGTGCCGGCATGGCTCCAGGTGATCGCCAAGGTAAACCCCCTCAGCTACGGAGTCGATGCCATCCGCCAGGTATTCCTTGGCCCCCAGGTGATCAATCCCCTCACCGACTCCACGAATGGCTTCACCCTCGGCGTCACCCTCTTCGGTCACCGCATGGGCATCCTCGAAGACGCCCTACTCGTCGGCGCAATCGGCTCCGTGTTCCTCCTTGCCGGCGTCTGGTCCTTCTCCCGCCAGGAGTGACGCACGACAGATCACTTTGTCCCTTCTCCCGTCGTGGGCTGACAGGGGTAGGTAAAACGGATTTGTAGCTATGATCCGGCCCCGCCTGCCTGTCATTCCCGACCATGCACCTGTCATTCCGAGCGGAGCGAGGAATCTAAAATGTTGTGCCACAGTCATGACATGTTTCCGGCTACGGAGCTTGGCTCGGAGACGAGTATTTAAGATTCCGAACGCAGCGAAGCGGAGTAAGGAATGACAGGACCGTGGCTGCGACTTCGCAGGTAAGAAATACCAAATCCTACCCCTGTCAGCCCGTCGTGGGAGAGGGTTAGAAAAAGCCCTCCTCCACCGGGGAGAGACTCAGAGAGGCTGTCTCCCTACAGTTCCTTGATCTCCCCGATAACCCGCGTCAGCGAGTCCTGCGCATCCCCGAAGAGCATCATCGTGTTCTCTTTGTAGAACAGTTCGTTGTCCAGTCCGGCGAACCCGGGATTCAGGCTCCGCTTCAGCACCAGCACCTGCCGGGACTTGTCTACTTCAAGGATCGGCATCCCGTAGATCGGGCTGCCCTGCTCGTCACGCGCGGCCGGATTGACTACGTCGTTCGCGCCGATGACCAGCACGAAGTCCGTGTCGGGGAACCTGTCGTTGATCTCATCGAGATCGTAGAGCTTGTCATAGGGTACGTCTGCCTCTGCCAGCAGGACGTTCATGTGACCTGGCATCCTGCCCGCGACCGGGTGGATCGCGTACCGCACGTCCACGCCCCGCGCTTCCAGAAGCTCGCCCACCTCCTTTAGCTGGTGCTGCGCGCGAGCAACGGCCAGCCCGTAGCCGGGCACGAGGATCGCCGACCCGGAGTAGGCCATCGCGACTGCTGCGTCCTCAGGAGTCGCCTCCCTGACGACCTTCTCCTCAGCGCTCTCCGTCATACTTCCCGACGCCTCCGCCCCGAACGCCCCGAACAGAACGTTCGCCAGGGAGCGGTTCATCGCCTTTATCATGATCTGCGTGAGGATCAGTCCCGCCGCCCCGACGAGCGCCCCCGCGATGATGAGCATCACGTTGCCGAGCGCGAACCCCGCCATGGCCGCGGCGATGCCGGAGTACGAGTTCAGGAGCGAGATGACCACCGGCATGTCCGCCCCGCCAATGGGTATAACCAACAGCAAGCCTAGGATCAGGCACAGCGCGATCAGCCCGTAGTACGCGACAGGGTCGCCTCCTGCCACGAGATACACGATCACCCCCACGATGGCGAGGAACACCACCGCGCTCACCGTCTTCTGAAGCGGGTACGTGATGGGCTTGCCGTCGATAAGCTCCTGGAGCTTTCCGAAGGCAATGATGCTCCCTGAGAAGGTCACGAGCCCCACCAGTGTGCCCAGCATGATCGTCACCGACACGTCGAGCGGCACCTCGCCTCCGCCGTCCGCCAGCCGCAGATACTCCGCCGCTGCAACGACTGCGGAACCGGCCCCGCCGAAGCCGTTGAACAGCGCCACGAGCTGCGGCATGGCCGTCATGCGAATGGCCCTTGCGAACACTCCCCCGATGGCCGCTCCGACGACTACCCCCGCCACGATGATCTCGAACCTGACGATCTCCCGGTCGAGCAACGTGACGACCACGGCGATAAGCATTCCGAGCGCGGCTATGCGATTACCCTCGCGCGCCGTCGCTGGCGAGCCGAGCCGCTTCAGCCCCAGGAATATGAGGACTGCCGCCAGCAGGTAGAAGGCGTTGATGAGAATCGGGAAGTCGAAATCGTCCATCAGCGGTCCTCCGTCGGGCCTCTTCTGAACATCTGGAGCATCCGGTCGGTAACCGCGAATCCTCCGACCACGTTGATGGTCGCCAGCACCACCGCGAGGAAGCCCAGAATGATGGCGAGAGTCGTGTCACCACGCCCGGCCACCAACAGCGCCCCCAGAATCGTTATGCCGGATATCGCGTTCGCACCCGACATCAGCGGCGTGTGCAGGGTAGGGGGCACCTTCGTTATCAGGTCGAACCCCACGAACACGGCCAGCACGAAGATGAATATTTTTATAAGGAGTTCGCTTTCAATCATGTCTAGCTCCAACAGTCGTAGGGGCAACCCTTGTGGTTGCCCGTTCCTGCCTAGCCTCCATTCGCCTTCATCGCGGCTGCCGTCGCCTCGTGGACGATATCGCCGCCGTGCGTAATTAGACATCCCTTCGTGATCTCGTCCTCGGTGTCGATGATGAGATCTCCGTCCTTGGTGGTGTGGTTGATGAAGTTGAGCATGTTGCGCGCATACATCTGGCTGGCGTGCGTCGGCATCGAACTCGGTAGGTTCAACGGCCCGACTATGGTCACACCGTTCTCGACGACCGTCTCGCCGGGTTTGGTCAGTTCGCAGTTCCCGCCGCTCTCGGCTGCAAGATCGACGATTACGGCTCCGGGCTGCATGTCACGCACCATGCCGGCGTCGATCAGTTTCGGAGCAGGCCTTCCGGGAATGGCCGCCGTGGTAATGACGAAGTCCATCTCCTGCACGGCGGAGTGGACCAGTTCCTGCCCCTTGCGCCGCGCCTCTTCGGACAGCTCCCGGGCGTACCCTCCTGCGTCCTCAGCCTCCTCCTCGAGCTCGACCTCGAGGAACGTCGCGCCCAGGCTTTCGACCTGCTCGCGAACGACGGGGCGCACGTCGTAGCCTGACAGAACGGCACCCAGTCTGCGTGCTGTGGCGATGGCCTGCAGTCCCGCCACGCCCGCCCCCAGCACCAGTCCCTTTGCGGGAGGAGTCGTGCCGGACGCGGCCATCATCATGGGAAAGAGCTTGCCCAGCGCATCGGCGGCGATGATCGCGGCTTTATATCCAGCAAGCGACGCCATAGACGACAGAACGTCCATGCTCTGCGCCCGCGCGATGCGCGGAATGGTATCCATGCTGAAGCTCGTCACTCCCGCCTCGGCGAGAGACCTGACCGCAGCGTGATCCACCAGTGGCTGAATCATGGCCGCCAGAGCAGTCCCGGCCGCGAGAGATGTCACGATGTCCGGCTTCCGCACCGCCACGACCAAATCGACGGACTCGAACGCGGACGGGGCAGTCGACGCGCCCGCTTCTTGGTACTCTGCGTCGGAGAAGAAG
The DNA here is from genome assembly GCA_009841605.1 of Dehalococcoidia bacterium. Taxonomy (GTDB): domain Bacteria; phylum Chloroflexota; class Dehalococcoidia; order Lucifugimonadales; family VXLM01; genus VXLM01. The sequence goes on along the minus strand of VXLM01000090.1, from coordinate 18,974 downwards.
GATCCGTCGCCTGCGCCCGACTCCACGACGACCTCGATCCCGCCGCTCACGAGCCGGGATGTCGCGTTCGGGGTCAGAGCGACCCTGCGTTCGCCCTCAGCAGTCTCTTTGGGTACTCCGACTCTCACCTCTGAATCCTCCGTTTGTAGTCAACCGGAACCGTTCGTGGTGAGCTTGTCGAACCATGAAACGCCCTTCGTCAAGCTCAGAGCGAACGGTCTTATCGGTTCCTACATACACTCTCCAACCGTGTCTCCTCTGCCGGCGCCCTCTACTCCTGTGGTTCGACGACGACTTGGCGCTGATCTCCGTGCCCGACGCTCGCGGTGCTGACGTTCGGATCGTTCGCGAGAGTCAGGTGGACGATGCGCCGCTCGTTGGGCGGCATGGGTTCGAGGGTGATGGGCCGTCCGCCGTCCGCGACCCGCTGGGCGACCCGGCGTGCCAGGTTTCGGAGCGAGTTGTAGCGACGCTCTTGATAGCCGGCTACGTCCACGAATAAGTTCACGCGCTCCCCCATCCGCTTGGCGCAGATGAAGCTGACTATGAACTGGAGCGCCCGCAAAGTCTCACCCCGGCGACCTATCAGCAGGCCGGAGTCCTCGCCGTCAACCTCGATAATGGGGCCGTCGACCTCTTCGTTGTACGCCTGCTTCAGGTGGACGGATGCCAGCACGTCCATTCGCTCTATGAGGTCTTCCAGAACCTCGGTGGCGATCCGAGCGAGATCCGAGGGCTGATCGATGAGGGTGACTCGGACCCTTGCAGGCTCTCCTCCGATGCCGAGGATGCCCGACTTTCCGCGATTAACGACGTCGATTTCGACCTCGCCGCGCTCGGCGTCTAGCTCCTTTAGAGCGAACTCTATCGCCTCTTCGGGCGTTTTGCCCGTCATTTCTACGCTGTTCATCGGATGCTGCCTCCTCTGAACGAAGGCCGGACTCGGAGTCGTCGCCGTCGTCGGTTGAGTCGTCCGAGGTCTTGCCGCCGCTCTTATTTGTCGATGATTGTGAACCGGCCTTCTCCTGTGCCGCCGGGGGCTTGCCCCACAGGGCGGCGATGAAACCGAAGGAGAATGCCTCCCTGACCTGACCCCATCCGCCGATGAATCCCTGCACGATGATTCCAACAATGTTGGAGACCGTCCAGTATATAGTAAGCCCCGTCTCGAACTGCAGCGAGAAGACGCCAATCATGATGGGCATGAACCACAGGAGCATCCTGCTCGTCTGCTCCTGCTGTGGGCTGGTTGCCTTGGATGTGCTCATCTTCTGCATGAGCCACGTCGAACCTGCGACTATCAGGGCAAGGAACGTGCCGATTATCCCGTGCGCGGACGTAAGCAGGCCCAGGTCCAGCCCCAGGAAGAACGGATCGATAGGAATGGATTCTCCTACACCGGGGAGCCATGGGTAGAGTTTGGTCGCAAGGTCGGCGAGACTCTCGGGCGTTGAGGCCAGGGTCGAGCGCAGGGCCCAGAACAGGCCGATGAAGATCGGCATCTGGAGAACGAGCGGGCCGAGACAGCCGACGGGATTGACGCCCGACTCCCGGTAGAGCTTCATCGTCTCCTGGGATCGGCGCTGCGGATCGTCCTTGTACTTCTCGTTGATTTCCTGGGCCTTCGGGGCAAGCTCGCTCATGGCCTTCGTCATCTTCAGTTGCCGCAGGGTGAGCGGCACCATGAGAAGGCGCGTCGCTATGGTGAACACGATGATGCTCAGGCCGAAGTTGCTGAAGAAGACCCAGTACAGGAATACCAGGCTGTTGATCATCGGCCTGTTGATGATCAGGTCCCAGAGGTCGCCGATTAGCTCCAAGATTCCGCCTTTACCGGTCTACTTTCACGCTGTACGACCGGCTTGGATTTCGACATGTCGTCCTTTACGAAAAAGATCATCGCTAGCAGGACCGCGTCCAATCACGAGCGACAGGGTCGTCCTGATCGGAGCGGTGTACCCATATCTCATCGGGATTGCCGTTGGGGTTGACTTCCAGCGCACGGATGCTCCGATCGTCGGACCGGAAGAAGAGGAAGTCTCCCTGGGCCGTTAGTGGCGCTTTGATGGCAGCGCCGATATTGCACTGGGTTTCGTCCTGGCCGTCCTGCTGCCTCACAAGCCGAACCCTGCCGTCGGTGGACCCGACGGCGACGCGGTCCCCAATCAGGGCGGGAGCGCCGACGATGGATCCTTCCGTTGGATACACCCAGCGCAGCCTACCCGTCGCCGCGTCGAGCGCATACAGGTTGCCGTCGGTCGATCCGACGAAGATGGTGTCGCCGTTGGTCACAGCGCGGCTCCAGTACCAGTTGATTGCGTCGGGGAACTTCCAAATAACGTTGCCGGTCTCGGCGTCGAGTGCGAAGAAATCGCTGCTGAACGAGCCGATGTAGACCCGACCGTCCTGCACGAGCGGCCGAGCCGTCACGGCCCCACCAGAGTGGAAATCCCATAGCTTTTGGCCGTCGAGATCGAGCGCGTATACCTTCTGGTCCATCGACCCGAAGAAGACCCTGTCGTTCGCCACGGCGGGCGTGGCCCAAATGCTGTTGCCTGTCTCGTACTTCCACTGGTAGATACCGTCAGCCGCGTCGTAGGCGTAAAGCGTCCCGTCGCTCGACCCGACAAATACCAGTCCTCCACCTACGGCAATTCCTCCGACTATGGGGGAGCCGTCGCCGATGGTGGCATCCCAGACGTCGTTGCCGTTCGCCAAGTTAAGGGCGTACAGCGTGCCGTCGTAGCCGCCGACGTAGGCCACGCCATCAGAGATTGCCGGAGTCCCGTAGACGGCGCGGTCGGATTCGACTTCGCCACGCAGGCTGAAGCCCCAGACCGTCTCGCCCGTCTCGGCGTTCAGGGCGCGGATGTCCCTGTCCTGTGTGCCGACGTAGAGTTGGTCGTTCTCTATGGCGACACCCGACCAGCCCTGTGGAGTCCCAGGGCGCACGCAACCGGTGATGAGGAGGGCCAGTGCCGCCGAAGCCAAAATCAGCTTGAGCAGGCTGGGACGGCCCGATTGGAGTTTGGTAGTTCCGATTGTGGTATTCAAATGCTAGGAGATTGTCCGAGAGGTCGGGGCAGGTCAAGACGCGCCGCGCGACCTCTCACATCAAGTTCGTTCATGGGACGGGATCGTACCCACCGGAGCCAAAAGGCTGGCACCTGCTGAGCCGTTTGATGCCGAGCCAGACGCCCTTGGGCACGCCGTACTGTTGGATTGCCTCATAGGTATACTGCGAGCACGACGGGTGGAAACGGCACACCCCTCGAAAGAGTACAGGAGACAGCGTCAACTGGTACAGCGTTATCGCTCCCAACGCCGCCTTACGCATCGCCACCCCCGTTGATCTCGTGCTCGCCTACTTCAGTGACACTGCTCGGCGTCGCGCCGTTTTCCATTTGGCGTAATACACGGGCGCGCCTGAGCAGTTTGTGAATTGAATGTTCGACTTTAGCGAAATCGGCCTCGGCGGCCCCGTTGCGGGCGACAATCACGATATCGAATCCTGCCTCCAGCGATGCTGACCGGGCCGCTTCGCGAAGCCGACGTTTCACGCGATTGCGTGCGACGGCGTTCCCAATGCGCTTGCTTACCGAAAAGCCGAACCGGGTCACTCCCAAGCCGTTGGGTCTGACCCTCACAACGAAAAGCCTATCGACTCGCGACCGGCCCTCGGACCATACTGCCGCAAAGTCCGCCGTCTTGCGCAACCGGCTTTCCCGTTGCATTCTGCACGGCTATACGGTGAGACGCGTGCGTCCCTTGAACATCCGACGCTTGAGTACCTTCCGGCCGCTCTTGCTCCGCATACGAGAACGGAAACCGTGAACTCGCATCCGGCGGCGTTTCTTTGGTTGATATGTTCGTTTCATAGTTCGTTACCAATCATTGATTATACTCACCGCCCGAAATTCGTGTCAATTTACTCATAGTCCTTCATCAGCGTTTCGGCGATCATCGCGCCCATGCGTACGCTGTAGTTCGTTCCCCGGTCTTCCGGGTAGACCTGTGCCGTGTTGGCGAGGTAGACGCCCTTGATCGGTGTGCGGTGAGCTGGCATCTTGTCTGAGTAGCCGGTGCCGATGATGGGCTGGGCGGCGTCCACATGCTGACGGTGGCTTTCCACTATCCATGACCGGTCGAAGTCCGGGTTGATCTTTCGGAGGTGCGGCGCGTACTCGTCGAGCAGCTCTTGGTGGCTGAGGTTGTAGAGTCGGTCCTTGCGCGAGAGGTAGTTGGACAGGTAGACGATGTGTCTGCCGCCGTAGCGTTCAGGCTCGACCATATTGGTCTGCTCTATTACTCCGACGAATGGAACCGAACGGTCGGCCACGTTCAGCCAGTAGATGTGGGAGAGCGGCCGATCGAGCACGAGGATCAGGAGAAGGGCAGAGAGGTAGTTGGTGTTCTTCAACTTCGCCACGTAGTCGCTCGGCAGGTCGGGGAGAAGTCGCGCGAAGATGTGACACTGCGTTGTGGATATCACCGCGTCAAACGGGACGAAGGTCGACTCCCCGCGTTCGAGGATGTCCACTTGGAGGCCGGTGAGCCCGCCCGACTTTGTCCCGATAGCTGATACCTCGGTGTTGAGGTGGACTTCGCCGCCCCGTTCACGCACTCGTTCGCCTAGGACGTCGAACACCTCGCCGAAACTGCCGATGGGGTAGCCGAGCATCTCGCGGGACATGCTCTTGCCGCGTGAGGCGAAGCGGGTGTTGATCTTGCCCCATATCCACGGCATCCCGATCTCGCCGTAGAATTCCTCGCCGAACTTGCCGCGGAGCATAGGCCCCCAGAACACATCGTAGGCCTGATCGCCCGCGTGTTGTCGAAGCCAGTCGGCCGCGGGAACGTCTTCGAGGTGGCGCCAGTCCTTCATCCGCCGCAGGAGCAGGGTGGAGATGCCGAGACGAAACCTGTTGAACAGGCTGAGCGGCTTGAATTTCAGCAGGTCAATCGGAGTGACGAAGTTATAGATCTTCCCGTCGTAAAGCGTGCCCACCTTTGACCCATACCACCGCATCCGGTCGCCGAGTCCGATCTCGTCGATGAGATCGAGAATGTCGGTGTCGCCGGTGAAGAGGTGGTGGTAGCCGCGTTCCAGTGGAGCGCCGCCAACGTCGAACGTGGACGCCTGTCCCCCCAGAAATGACGCGCGCTCGTAGACCACAACCTCATGACCGTGCTTGGTCAACTCGTATGCCGCCGTCAGCCCGGTCGCTCCGGCGCCGATGATTCCGACTCTCATTCGTCCGGCTCCCGGTCCTTGTCTTGGCCGAGCCTCGTGAGGCTGCGGAGCGAAACGTGCTGCGTCCACAGGAAGAACTGGCCGAGCACGATCATCGGGATAAGCAGGCAGGCATGGACAACGGCGACGTACGCTCCTGCGACTGCCCGGTCCATCGTGGCGAGAGGAAGGAGTACCAACGTCTCACGCGCTATGATTTCGAACAGGCCGATACCGCCCGGTCCCGCGGGGATGGAAGCGCCGATGTTTGCTATAGCGGTCACCAGAATCATCACGACGATGAGTTCCGGCAGGTTGTCGTATATTTCGTGGAACCCGAAGGAGTACCCAACGAAGAGGAACAGGCCCGCTTCGAAGAGCCACACCGGGGCCGAGAGTATGAAGACGGCGAGAATAGTCAAAGGGCTCTTGAGAGACTCCAGTCCTTCCAGGAACATATCCACGATGTGCATCAGTCGGCTTTCAATGGCCGTGGGCATGAGGCGCAGTACTAGCGAGATTAACGCCCTTACCTTTGCCGGAGTGTAGGCCACCACGACCAGGAGACCGAAGGCGCCGATGAAGGGAATGCTGATGGCTCCGGCGAGCAGCGGCCACGGCAGGCTGAAGCGCTCCTCGAAGCCCTCCGCCAAGCCGATAAGCGGCACGAATATGGCGATCACCAGGATGAAGAGCAGCAGCATGAGGGCGTCTAGGAGACGCTCGATGAAGATGGTTACGAGCGCTGCCGCTTTGCTGACCTGCTCTCGGTCGCCGACGTAGTAGCTGCGCACGAGCTCGCCCAGCCGGAGTGGAAGGAGGTTGTTCGCCATGTATCCGACGACGACGACGGGAAAGAGCCGAGTGGTGGGGATCGGTCGTATGTGGTGGAGCAGTCGCCGCCATCGCAGTGTGCGAAACCACACGCCGATGATATACAGGCCGATGCCTGGAATGACGTAGACGTAGTTCGCGCCCATGAGGGCATCCAAGAGCCTTCGGAAATCGACGGTGACGAAAAAAAGCGCCACGAAAATGGCGCTGAGCAAAAGCCCGATCCAGACCCTCTTGCCGCCGTTCACTTCTCTAGTCCATAGCAGTCGGCTCTCGGTCTACTATATCACGACAGGGTTGACGGACAATGCTTGGTGCAAGGCCTTCTTGGCATGTGCATCGAAGGAAAAACCTCCTGAGAGCCGCCAAGTTTCAGAAGCGATGGAAACCATAGATACGAATTGCTTGACACATGAACGGTGACTGTTAGCATAGATTCGTAGCTAAACGCGCAAACGCCCGGCATTCAACGCGGAGCGTGATTCTCCTCCTATGCAGCAGCAAGCGTCCTATCGTCGAATCGTCGTAAAGGCGGGAACTGCGCTTCTTACCAACGACACCGGCAACCCCAACTACGAGGTCATGGCGGGGCTCGTCGATCAGATGGCGAGGCTCCACCGTGATGGCGCGCGCCTCATCCTCGTTTCCTCCGGCGCGGTTGCTGCGGGACGTGGTGCCGTTGCCGCTACCGAGGACACGAGCGTGCAGTTCCGTCAGGCGCTCGCCGCCGTCGGTCAAAGTCACCTGATGCACATCTACCAGGACCTCTTCAATGAGTCAGCCATCACCGTGGCGCAGGTGCTCCTAACGCTCAACGACGTGGGTGAGCGGCGCACGAGAGGACAAAAACTGCGTGACCTGAATGTCCGCAACACCCTTGCGTCGCTTCTCGATCTGGGCGTTGTCCCCATCGTCAACGAGAACGATGTCGTGGCTGTCGATGAGCTTGCGGGCGCGGGCTTCGGTGACAACGACAACCTCGCCGCCCGTGTTGCAAGGGCCATGGACGCCGAACTCCTGATTCTGCTCGGAACGGTCAACGGTCTGTACACCTCCGATCCGACCGTAGACCCGGAGGCGGAAATAATCCCGACAATCTCCCGGTTCGATAGGAGGATGCGCGCCCGAGCCGGCGCTCCGCGCGATCAGAAAGGGCGCGGCGGAATGGCGACCAAGTTCGAGGCCGCCAAGTTCGCCACCGAGGGCGGCGTGGATGTGTTCATTGCCAACGGTGAGGAACCGGACATCGTGAACCGTTTGGTGCAAGGTGAACGGGTTGGCACGTTCTGCCCGGCGAGTCAGAAGGCGAAGGAAAGCCGGAAGAACTGGCTCAAGAGGCACGTGTCGAAGTCCGGGTGGGTGGTCGTCGACGACGGAGCTGCGGACGTTCTCCTACAGAGGGACCGCAGTCTCCTGCCGGTTGGGGTCACGTCCGTCGAGGGCACTTTCGAGCGTGGTGAGGCCGTGCAGATACGGAACGGTCGGGGCATCCAGGTGGCCGTTGGCATAGCCAACTACAGCTCGACGGAGTTGGACCGGATCAAGGGCGTTCGCTCCAACCGCGTAGCCGAGATACTTGGCGACCGCTATGGCGACGAGGTCGTTCACAGACGAGACATGATAAGGTTATAGGGAACCTGCCGGCGGAGGGGGACAACGTGGACGGCAAGACCGATCTTCAACACATGGGACGGCGCGCGCGTGCGGCTTCCCGCGCTCTTGCCAAGACGTCCGCATCTGTCAAGAACGGGGCCTTGCAAGGTGTAGCCAACTCGCTCGTTGAGCGTATGGATGAGATACTTGCGGCCAACTCGCAGGATATTGATGCAGGTCGTCGTGACGGGCTGAGCGACCAGCTTCTGGGCCGCCTCGCGCTAGATGGGAACAAGCTGGAAGGCATGGCAGGCGACGTGCGAAAGGTCGCGGAGCTTGCCGATCCGACCGAGGAGTCCTTCGACGAGACTACGCTTGCGAACGGCCTAGAGGTGGCGAAGCGCAGGGTCCCTCTCGGCGTCATCGGCGTCATTTATGAGAGTCGCCCGAACGTTACCATCGACATCTCGTCGCTCTGCCTTAAGTCCGGTAACGCGGTGATTCTGCGTGGAGGCAAGGAGGCCATTCGTTCCAACGGCGTGCTTGCACAGATCACGCGGGACGCGATTGCGGAAGCCGGAATCGCCGACGATGCGGTGCAGTTCGTGGAATCGACCGACCGCGCGCTCGTGGGTGAGATGTTGGGAATGACCGAGTTCATCGACCTCATCGTGCCCCGCGGCAGCGCCGAGCTCGTGCGGCGAGTGGGCCGCGAGGCGCAGATGCCCGCCATAACCGGCGGAATCGGCGTGTGCCACACGTTCGTCGACAAGACGGCGGATGTGGACATGGCAGTCGATATCGCGTTCAACGCCAAAACGTCGTCGCCATATGTCTGCAACGCGCTGGACACGCTCATAGTACATTCGGGCATCGCCTCGGAGTTCTTGCCCAAGGTGGCCGGCAGGCTGGGTGATTCCGGCGTGGAGCTTCGGTGCGACAGACGTGCCCGGAGTATCATCGGCAACTCGAACGGAGTTACCGTCGCGTCCGCTACGGACGACGACTGGGGCACGGAGTTTCTGGCTCTGACGGCGGCAATTAAGGTGGTCGACTCCCTCGATGAGGCGCTCGACCACATTGAACTGTACGGTTCCGGGCACACCGACGTGATCGTCACAGAGGACGACTCTTCATCTCAGCGTTTTCTGAACGAGGTCGATTCGGGCGTCGTTCTGGTCAACGCAAGCTCGCGGTTCAACGACGGTGGTCAGCTTGGTCTAGGAGCTGAGGTCGCCATCAGCACGAACAAGATGCACGCCCGCGGCCCTATCGGTCTAAAAGAGCTAACGTCGTATAAATGGACGGTAGTCGGCTCCGGGCAGGTCCGCAACTAGCCGCGAAACACTCCCTGAACACGTGAGGTGAGTCCCATGAGCAGATTCGAGTTCGAGAGGGAGTGTCGTACGCCGTACTCCGAGTGCTATACCATTCTGCGCGATGAGGACGCCGTCGGAAGGGTCGACATCCACTTCGCCGATGGGATGGTCCACTCGACGCTCAACGCCTCCGACGCGCTGTCCAGCGACGACATCCAGGACCTGATAGACACCGTGGACGCCGACCTCATCGGGCCGGTCGCCAGCAGCAGGCAGGATGTTATCGTCCATGTTCATCAGGGCCGCGACCTCGGAGCGTTCCGCGCCCGCGAGTTCGAAGGTGAGGGCGGCGGCTACCACCACATGAGCTAGGGGCTTGTGCGATGCGACGGCTTAATTCGTCTACTCGTCCTTGACAGAACCGCCCTCTAGCTCCTTGATGCGCCCCTCGATTGCAGTCAGCTTGGCGTAGTCCTCGTGCACGAGGTGGTAGCTCCTCTGGAGGTATACGTCCGCAAGCTCTGCCGAGCGGCTGTCATTGGACTTTACAGCCTCGACGAGTTGAGGGATGTTGTGCGACTGGGGGAGGTGATTGGCAACGAGGGTGATCTCGGACTCGGTCTCCGTTATGAGCCTGTCGTCCGAGCCGTCCACGGCGAAGCGAAGCCGGCCGATCAGCTTGCTCAGCTCGCTGAGCTTGTCGCTGTCGCTCATCAGGCCGTAGATTACGTCACTGACCGCAAGGCCTTCGGCTTCCTCTTCTTGTTCGATAATCGGAGCTTCGCCGCCTTCGGTTGACGAACCGGTGATCTGTGCGTACTGCTCGGAGTACGATTGCACCGCCTCGCTCACGCGGCCCAATGCGCCCGCGACATCGGACGGATTTTGGGTTCCGATGAATAGAATATCGTCGTCCCGCATCTCCGCCATGCGTTCAATGGCGTCGTAGCCGGAGACCTGCTCCGGCGCGGGCGGAAACGCGAAGGCGGACAGGTCCTTCTCGTCCATCTCCCCAATCTGGTTCATCAGGAAGGGGGGAACATACTTCGAGAGATCGACGGTGATCGGCAGGACGACCACGTAAGTCGCCCAGACCTCATTATGGTCGAGGGAGTTCCGCATGTAGATGAAGGCGTGACCCTTCGGCCTCGCCCACTCGCCTCTGTGATATTCAACGCTCATAGTCCCAGTCCCGCGATTATATGCTAATGGGGGGATGCGTGTAAGGCGTGTCGGGCCTGGAAAATGCCCTCACTGGTATAATCGACTTGCAGGCGATCAACTGACGAGGAATCAGACGTGCTCATTCTCAACGCCGACGCGTACGCGCACCTCGTCCGCCCTGTTCTTTTCTCGCTCCCGGCGGAGACGGCCCAGAAGGTCGCGGAGAAGGCCCTGCGGCGACCTTTCGTTTGGAAAGCGCTGCGCCCGGGATTCCAGGTCCGAGACCGGAGACTCGAAACGTCAATGTGCGGGGTTCCGCTGTCGAACCCCATTGGGCTTGCGGCGGGATTCGACAAGGACTGCGAGATGATTCCGTCGCTGGCGTCGTTGGGATTCGGCTATCTCACCGTCGGGACCGTGACCGCGCATCCGAGACCCGGCAACCCCAAGCCGAGGCTGTTTCGCAATGCCCGAGAATCCTCCCTCATCAACGCGATGGGCTTTCCGAGCAAGGGGCTTGTACCCGCAGCGCGGCGGCTCGAGGTCTATCGCTCGTCCCGGGGCAGGGTACCGGTCGTGGTCAGCATCTCCGGTGTGACCACGGACGAAATCGTCCGGTGCCATCGTAGGCTGGAAGCCCTGGCGGACGTGATGGAGGTCAACATCAGTTCGCCAAACACGGCGGGGCTGCGTCTGTTCCATGAGCCTGACGCGCTCGGGGAAATGCTGGGCGCCGTGAGCGAAGTGCGGCATCGTCCCCTGGTCGTGAAGCTCCCGCCGTATCCGGCACCCGACACGCCCACGGACGAATTCGCGGAATCACGCGACTCGCTCATGGCGCTGGTACGGGTCTGTAAGGCGCAGGGAGTGGACGGCTTCACCGTCGCCAACACGAGGCCGGCGGCGGACGCGCGGCTGGCAGTCGGTTCCGGGGGGCTAAGTGGTCGGCCCGTCTATTCAGGGATGCTCGAAATGGTGCGCGACGTTCGCTCCGAGGTCGGGGACGAGATGACGATCAACGCCTGTGGAGGTGTGTTCACTGGCGGAGACGCACTGGCGGCGATGCTGGCGGGAGCGACGACAGTGCAGACCTATACGGGGTTCGTCTACCGCGGACCTACGGCCGCCCGGGAGATCAACAAGGAACTGCTCGCTGCCATGTCGCGGGAGGCCGCTGGCGCGGCGGCGTAACGACCTGCCCCACTGGGAAATCACAGAGCCGTGTGATGCCCGGGATACCCGTTGCCGCCGTAGAATGTAGTCGACGGGCGAACAGGGGCAACAATCAAGTCGAGTAGGGATTGAGGTTGGATAGCGTCATCCACACGGAAAAAATCACGAAACTCTTCGGCGAGGTCGAGGCGGTTGTGGATGTCGACCTTGACGTCCGGCCCGGCGAGATTTTCGGCTATCTCGGTCCGAACGGGGCGGGGAAGTCGACGACCATCCGAATGCTGCTCGATCATATCCGACCCACCCGTGGGACGGGTACGGTTTTCGGGCTCGACACCCGCCGGGACAGCGTGGAGATCAGGCGGAACATCGGGTACCTGCCCGGCGAGTTCGCGCTCTACGACAACATGACGGGGCGGGCGATGCTCCAATATTTCGCGAACCTACGAGGGGGCGTCGACTGGCAGTACGTGGACGAGCTGACCGCACGCCTTGACGTGGACCTCGACCGCAGGTACTCACAGCTTTCGCGCGGGAATAAGCAGAAGATCGGGTTGCTGCAGGCGATGATGCACAAGCCGAAACTCGTCATCTTCGACGAGCCGACGAGCGGACTCGATCCCCTGATCCAGCATGAGTTCTATGAGATTCTCGACGAGGTGAAGGCCGAGGGCCGCACGGTGTTCTTCTCATCGCACGTGCTGCCGGAGGTGCAGCGGGTGTCCGACCGCGTGGGCATCATCCGCAAGGGGAGACTGGTTGCCGTCGAGGACGTGGACGCGCTCATCGACCGTGCTGCCCTCCACCGGTTCGAGATCGAGTTTGTCTCCGATGTCTCTGTATCGGACTTCCGGCATCTTCCGGGCGCTTCCGACATTTCGCTCGACGGGAAGACCCTCACGTTGTCGATTGCGGGCAGTCCGGACGGGCTTATCAAGGCGGCAGCGCGGCATGAGATCGTTCGCATCGTGACCCACGAGGCGTCGCTCGACGACATCTTCCTGACGTTCTACAGCGAGGACGGGGAGGGCCGCGATGCTCCGTAACGCCTACCTCAAGTCGGTCCTCGACCTTCGGCGTCCCATCGTCTGGTGGTCGCTGGGGCTGTTCCTGTACGCTTTCGTGATCGTTCTGATCTATCCCAGCTTCCAGGATATTCCCGAACTGAACGATATTCTGGGCGATGAGGGCTCGTTGATCCGGGCATTCACGGGCAATGTGGATGACTTCGCCTCGCCGGAAGGATTCCTGACCGCCGAGATGCTGTCATTCACCTTCCCGTTGCTCTTTATCGTATTCAACCTGTGGCTTGGCACGAGTTGGCTTGCCGGGGAAGAGCGCCGGGGGTCACTGGAGGTGCTGCTCTCGCACCCGGTACGACGCACGACGATGCTGCTTCAGAAATTCGCGGCCATGGTGTCCGGCACGGCGGCCCTCGCCGTCGTGGTGTTCATCGGGACGCTGGCAGGGGTCGTGATAGTAGACATGGACATCAGCCTGCTCAACGTGATTCAGGCATACATTGGTCTGGCTCTGCTTGGGATTACCTTTGGCGCGCTCGCCCTCCTCGTCGGAGCGTGGACGGGCAAGCCGAGTGCCACCGTAGGCGTGGGCGGGGCGGTCGGTATCGCCGCGTATGTCGCGAACACGTTTGGCCCCATTGTGGATGGCCTGGAGTGGATGCAGTACCTGTCGCCGATCTACTATTTCATCGGTGGTAACCCCATGGTGAACGGGCTGAGTCTCATTCACTCAGAGGTGCTGATCGGGGCGTCCGTGGTGCTCGTCGCGGCGGCGAGCCACCTCTTTGAGCGGCGAGACCTTGCGGTGTGAGCTCCGTTACTGCCGCTGGTCTTTGATGTGAGCGATATCGGCTTCGATGCGTGACCGGTCGTGGCCCAATTCCTCCGCCTTGTCAACGTCCTGCTCCGCTTCATCGTCTTTGCCGAGGAGGGTGTAGGCGATGGCGCGGGCGGCGAAGGTCGGCCCGTATGTGTCGTCGATGCGAATTGATTCCTCGAAGTCGGGGAGGGCTTGCTCCGGCAGACCGGCCTGGACGTAGGACATTCCTCGTCCGTGGTAGGCGCCAACAAAGTTGGGGTCGCGCTCGATGACGACTGAGTAGTCGGTTATCGCCTGTTCGAGTTGGTTCAACCGCTGATAGGCCCGTGCGCGGTGGTAGTAGGCGGCTACGCTGTCGGGTCTCCAGAGCAGGGCGTTCTCAAAGTCTGCAATGGCCAGTTCAGGTTGTCCCGCCTCGATGTATGCCACGCCGCGTCCCGTGTAGGCTTCCGGCAGTTGGCTTTCGAGTTGGAGCGCCTTGCTGTAGTCGTCGATGGCCTGCTCGTAGCGCTCCAGGCCGAAATACCCCTCTGCCCGGCCGAAATAGGCGTCGGGATTCTCCGGTTCCAGTCGGAGAGCGTTGTCGAAGTTCCAGACCGCCCGCTGGTAGTCGCCGTACTGAAGATAGACGTTTCCCAAACCGTAGAAGGCCTCACGGTACGTTGGGTCGATGTCCACGGCGTCGAGATAGTCCAGCAGCGCAAAGTCGAGCGCTCCCGCTCGCTCAAACGCGAGTCCGCGGTTGTAGTAGAAGTAGGGGACGACCGGGTTCTGCAGGATAGCGTTGGAAAAGTCTTCTACGGCCTTGTCATATTTTCCGAGGTCCATGCGGGCGACGCCGCGGTTGCTGTAGGCTTCGATGAACGTTCGGTCGATGTTGAGCACCTTCGTGTATTCGGAGATCGCGCGCTCCAACTCGCCTTCATTCTGGAGCGCGAGGGCGCGTCGATAGTGCTCCTCGGCACGCTCTTCCGTGGACTTCTGAGATCCCCAATACCAGTAGCCGCCGCCCGCCAGGAGGGCAATGACGAACACTGCGACTCCGACGATGACGCCAATCTTGAGAAGACGTGGTTTCATACGTTCTTGTGTAACTCCGGTGTCCGGGATGCCGGGGCTAATTCCCCGAGCACTTCGGCTGTTGGCGAATCGCCATCAGGCTCCGGTTGAGATCGGCTGCCTCGGCCCCCAGCTCCTCGGCGATGTTCGCGTCCGCCAGGGCCTCTTCGTCCATGCAGAGCTCGGCCTTCGCGATGGCCCGGAGCGACCAGAGCGTTTGGTCCTTGGGGTCGCGGGTCTGCTCGACGATCTGCTCGTGGATATTGATGGCCAAGTTTAGGTCGGTGAGCGCTTGGTGATGATTGCCCACGCTGCCGTAGGCAAGGGCGCGGTTCTTGAAGTAATCGACTTCTTGGTTGGCTGCGTCTACCGTATCGTTTTCGTCGTTCAACTCGATGGCCTCGGTGAAGTCCGCGATAGCGCGGTTGAAGTCGCCGACGAGGCTGAATATCTCTCCTCGCCCGCCGTAGGCCTCGTGGCTTCTGGTGTCCATGATGATCGCGTCCTCGAAGTCCACGATGGCACGGTCGTAGTGTCCGGTCTCCTTCCAGAATGTTCCTCGCCTGGCGAGTATTCGACCGCTGGTCGGCTGGAGTTCGAGCGCGGTGTTGTAGTCGTTGAGGGCCGCCTGAAATTCTTCCAGGGCAAGCCACGAGTCACCTCTTTCGACGAGCCAACCGGCGTTGTCCGGTATGAGCTGCAGGGCGGAACTCAGGTCGCGGATAGCCTTCTCGTGGTTGGGCATTCGCTTGTACACTTCCGCCCGCTGCGCGTAGAGCTCCGCGTTGTCCGGGTCGCGGGCAATCGACTCTGCCAAGTTCTGCGTCGACTGGTACAGGATTCCCAACTCGCCGTAGATGGTGCCGCGGTCGTGGAAGACTTTTTCGTTGTCGGGGTCGATCTGCACAGCCTTCTCAAGGTGAATGAAGGCGTCGTCATACCGGCCGATGGCCGCGTATGCCGCGCCCCGGTTGAAGAACGCCTCCGCGTTCTCCGGATCGAGTTCAATCGCTTTGCGGAATTCCTCGATGGCTTGCCTAGGCTGTCCAAGACGCGCGTACTCGGTGCCGCGATTCGTCCATGCAAGGGAGCTATCGGGCGCAATCTCGATGGCGGTGTCGTAGCTCTTGAGGGCCTCGTAGTGCTTGCCGAGTCGAGAGAGTGTGGTGCCTCGATTGAGGTGGAGGCTGAAGCTGTCGTTGCCCAACTCGACAGCTTTGTCGTAGTCAGCCAAGGCGGTCTTGTACTCCGATATCCGGGAGTAGGCGACCGCGCGGTCGATGTAGATTTCAGAGTTTTCAGGGACGTTCTCTATGGCGACGTTGTAGTCTTCGATGGCCTCGGGGTACCTGTTGAGCTCGGCCCGCGCCCGCCCTCGCGCGATGTAGGCATTCGTGAGGCCGGGATTCAGGAGAATCGCCTGGTCGAGTTGGATGACCGCCCCTTCGAAGTTTCCGGCGTTGCCGTACTCAATGCCGGACTCGTAGTGAGAATCGGCCTGCAGACGCTGCGCCTCGCTGATTTCCTCGCCGCCCGACCCGAACAGGCCGCACGACGACGCGAATAGCGCCAATAGGGAGAACAGCACAACCGGATACCGCACGCTGCTCATGCTTTCAACCCTCCGAATGAGAGATCGTCAACCGATACTGTATAACGAAGGTCATCGCAATCGGTCAACGATACATGGGAAACGGTAGTCATCGCCTAGGCCACCACCTGCCTCAGATGGTCGCGAGAAAGGTTGCCTCCGCTCAGCACGAGGGCGACCTTCTTGCCCTGCAGGGAGTCCTTGATCTTGATGGCGGCTGCCAGCGGCGAGGCTCCAGCGTGCTCGGCGAGATTGTGCGTATTTTCGAGATAGAGTCCGACGGCTTCGACCATCTCGTCTTCGGATACCAGAACGAAGTCGTCCATCAACTCTCGCATGATCCCCTGCGTCAGTTCGAAGCCGACGGTCGTGGCGAGTCCCTCGGCCATCGTCTCCATCTTCGCCTCGACGATCTCGCCTTCCTTCCACGACAGGTACGCTCCCGGTGCGCTCTTCGCCTGCACTCCTATGACGCGCACGTCAGGATTGAGGGAGTTCGCGACGATGCAGGCGCCGCATGCCCCGCTCCCACCGCCGATGGGCACTATAATTACATCTACGTCCGGCAGGTCTTCGAAGATTTCGAGCGAGTAGGTCGCGACGCCGGGGATCAGTCTCGGCTCGTCTGCTGAGTGGATATAGACGTAGCCCTCTTCCTTCGACAGCCGTCCGCAGTGCGCGCGACAGTCGTCGAAATTGTCGCCGTGGAGAATGAGGTTCGCCCCGAGCGAGCGCATCGACTCGCACTTCTCAGGGTTGGCGTTTTCAGGCACCACGACCGTCGCCTGCACACCGAAGACCCCCGCGGCGTAGGCGATGCCCTGTCCGAAATTCCCGGTCGAGGCGCAGACGACGCCCATGGACTTCTCTTCGTCCGTCAGTTGCGACACGACGTTCAGCGCGCCCCGAATCTTGAATGCGCCGAGCGACTGATGGTTCTCGTGCTTAACGTAGACCTCCGTCCCGATGAGCCGGTCGAGCCGGGGATAGTGGTGCAGCGGCGTGCGTGTGATGTACGGCCCGATCCGCCTGCGGGCCTCGTACACGTCAAGAAGCGTGGGGAATGCCGCCAACATGGTCCTCCTACGGTGTTCTACCAAATAGCATACGACATATTTTCGTATGGGGCATAGGGCATGGTTGGTGTCTAAACAGCGTAAAGGAGACCCCCGCAAAAGGTGGCTACGGAGAAAATTCATCCACGATGTCACTTGTCGTCCCCAAGTGCTGTCATTCCGAGCGTAGCGAGGAATCTAAAGTCTTCTTCATCCGACGTTCGAGCGCCTGTTGAGAACTGAGGTTATCCTGCCCGTTCGTGGTGAGCTTGTCGAACCATGAACGGTGCATCGACCCTTCGACAAGCTACGTTTTCGTTAACCACACACCCATCCTCCAACCCCATACAGTGGTACTCTATACGGGCCATGCCTATCAGAGTGCTCAGTCCCCAAATCGCTTCGAAGATCGCCGCAGGTGAGGTCACTGAACGGCCCATGTCGGTCGTCAAGGAACTCGTCGAAAACTCGCTCGACGCGGGAGCGACGAGGATATCCGTCGAGATCAGTGGCGGGGGCATCGAATACATCCGTGTGACCGACAACGGCGTCGGCATCGCCGAGGACGAGATCACCGTGGCCTTCGAGCGCTTCGCCACCAGCAAGCTCGTCAGCGACGGTGACCTGGAGTCGGTCGGAACGTTCGGATTCCGTGGCGAGGCGTTGCCCAGCATCGCTGCGGTCTCGCGGGTGACGATGGTCTCCCGTCCGGCGGACGAGGACGCCGGCATCCAGATCGACCTGAACGCGGGCTCGCTCATACGCAAGCAGCGGGTGGGGGCCGCGCCCGGCACATCCGTGACGGTGAGGGGACTATTTCACAACCTGCCCGCGAGGAGGAAATTCCTGCGCTCAGCCGCCTCCGAGGCGACGCGCGTCCAGTCCGCCGTGGGCCGTTTCGCCCTTGCGCGTCCCGACGTTTCGTTCAGTCTCACGGTGGAAGCCAGGTCGCTGTTCGTGACGAACGGTTCGGGAAGTCTCCGCGAGGCTCTGGCTGCTGTATACGGCGCTGATGTCGCGGAGGCCATGTTGGACA
The DNA here is from genome assembly GCA_009841605.1 of Dehalococcoidia bacterium. Lineage (GTDB taxonomy): Bacteria > Chloroflexota > Dehalococcoidia > Lucifugimonadales > VXLM01 > VXLM01. The sequence continues at coordinate 1,075 of VXLM01000090.1, read as the reverse complement.
TCGAGACGACCGGTCGAGAGGGCCGTCCCATACAGGTCGGCGGTCTGATCGGAAGACCCTCGCTCGCGCGGTCGAACAGGAACCACGTGACGATCTACGTGAACGGTCGCTGGGTGCAAAACCGTAGTCTGACCTATGCGCTTCACGAGGCGTACCGGGGCTTCCTGATGGAGCGTCGATTCCCCATCGCCGTCGTCAGCCTTGACGTTCCTTACGAGGAGGTGGATGTCAACGTCCATCCTTCCAAGACGGAGGTGCGGATTAAGGACGAGGGGCGCGTCTTCGCGGCCCTGCAAAGAGCGGTGCGCGAGACCCTCGTCGCCAACCTGCCCGTGCAGGAGCTTTCGACGCGGCAGACGACTCCGAGTGTCGGGGTCGCGCCGACCGATCCCCGCTCCTACTGGCCGATTCCTTTCCCGCAGGACCAAGCTTCTCCGGACGGCGCGACGGCCACTATGCCGTTCCAAGCCGATCCGGCGCAGCCGTCCCAGCAGCCCCTGATACCTCACCGGGCGCTTCCTGCCCTGCGCGTCATCGGTCAGATCAAGACGACCTACATCGCCGCGGAGGGTCCCGACGGCATGTACCTCATCGACCAGCACGCCGCCCACGAGCGCGTTCTCTTCGAGACGATCAAGGAGGCGGCAAGGACGGGGAGCCCGTCGGTACAGGGACTCATGGAGCCTGCCACCGTTGACCTGACGCCTGAGCAGATCGAGATCGTCGAGGCGCACCGTCCGAGCGTGAACGGGCTGGGCTTCGAGTTCGAGGAGTTCGGCGGATCGACATTCGTCCTGCGAGGTGTGCCCGCCCTCCTAGTGTCCGAAGACCCGCCCGCAGCCCTCCGCGATGTCCTCGACCTCATGGCCGAGGGAGGAGGGTACGAGTCATGGGAGGAGCGCGCCGCCTACTCCCTCGCCTGCCACGGCGCCATTCGCGCGGGCAAAGTGCTCACAAATCGTGAGACCGAAGAACTCGTCCGCCAACTCGAGCAGTGCAGCCAGCCCCACACCTGTCCGCACGGTCGCCCGACGATGATCCACCTCAGCGAAGCGCGGCTCGAAGAGGAGTTCGG
>VXLM01000012.1 GCA_009841605.1 Dehalococcoidia bacterium | reverse complement strand
CGGGAATCCACGCCTTACCCTCTGTGGTCTCTGCGTCCTCTGCGGTGAGAATTCCCCTCCCTACGCCCGGTACTCCGGCAGAGGCTTCACGCTGTAGCCGCCCTGACCCGCCGCGAGGCTCTCCACCGCCGCCCGCGCGGTATCCAGCGAAGTGAAGCAGGGAATCCGGACCTCGGCTGCCGCCCGCCTGATCTCGAACCCGTCCTCTAGCGTCGTGCGATCTCCCGTCACGGTATTCACCGCCGCCTGCACGGTCCCATCGGCCACGATGTCGACGGTGTTCGGATGTCCGGGCTCGTGCGCCTTGGACACAGTCGTCACGTCGATGCCCAACGCCCGGATCATGGTGGCGGTGCCGTTGGTGGCATAGATCGAGTAGTCCTGCTCGGCTAGGTCCTTGACCAGTGTGACGGCGTCCGCCTTGTGCCGGTCCGCGATGCTGAGCAGGATGGCTCCCTTCGGCGGAAGCATCATTCCCGCCGCCATCAGCGCCTTTGCCAACGCGGGACGGAACTCGGTGTCGATCCCCATCACCTCGCCGGTGGACTTCATCTCCGGGCCGAGGTAGGAATCAACCCCCACGAGCTTCGACATCGAGAACACGGGCGCCTTGATCGCCACGAGCTTCTGCCGCTTCCAAAGACCGCCCTCGTACCCCTGCTCCTTGAGCGTCTTCCCGGTCATGGCGTTGACCGCCAGACGCACCATCGGCACTCCCGTCACCTTCGAGATAAACGGGATCGTCCTGCTGGAGCGAGGATTGACCTCGATAACGTATACCTGCGTTCCGGGTGGCCTCTGTGAGTCGTCGCCCGCGCCGTTGCCTGAATTCGGACGGGTCGGCGTCCGGTAGGCGTCTCCCCCTACGACGACGTACTGGATGTTCATCAGTCCCCGCACGTCCAGCGCCAGGCCGATTCGCCGCGTGTAGTCGACGACGGTGTCGACCTCTTCCTCAGAGAGCGTGAGGCCCGGATAGATCGCCGTCGAGTCGCCGCTGTGGACACCAGCCCGCTCGACGTGCTCCATGATGCCGGGCACCAGCACCGTTTCGCCGTCGCACACCGCATCGACCTCCACCTCTCGGCCCTCGAAGTACTTGTCGATGAGAACACGCCTGCCCTCCGCCGCGGACACTGCCTGCGACCAGAACTTCAAAAGCTCCGTGGCGTTCTGAACGATCTCCATAGCCCGTCCGCCCAGCACGTACGACGGCCTCACGAGGACGGGGTACCCGATCTCCTGGGCAACGCTCAGAGCCTGCTCGACAGTCGAGACTGCCGCTCCCGGCGGGTTTGGTATTCCGATCCGCGCCAGGAACTCCTCGAAGAGGTGCCTGTCGGATGCCGTGTCGATGGAACCCGCCGTCGAGCCGAGGATCGGCAGCTTGGCCTGGTCGAGCACCTGCGAGAGGTTGATCGCCGTCTGGCCTCCAAACTGCACGACCGTCGGCGGGACCGCGCTGTCGGTACCGCCGGCATCCTCCGCTTCGTGTTCCCACACCTCGTTCTCGATGATGTCGCGGACGCTCTCCTCGTCGAGCGGCTCGAAGTAGAGGCGGTCGCTCGTGTCGAAGTCGGTCGACACCGTCTCCGGGTTGGAGTTGACGAGGATGCTCTTGATGCCCTCCCGTTGCAGCGCCCAAGCCGCGTGAACGGAGCAGTAGTCGAACTCGATTCCCTGTCCAATGCGTATGGGTCCGCTCCCCACCACTACGGCCTTCGAAGCCGTTATCGGTTCCGCCTCGTTCTCCTGCTCGTAGGTGCTGTAGAAGTACGGCGTCTGTGCCTCGAACTCAGCCGCGCACGTATCGACCATCTTGTAGACGGGCCGGATGTCCCACTGCCGCCGGAGAGCGCGCACCTGTTCATGAGTCCTGTCCGTTAGCAGCCCGATTCTGTCGTCGCCGAAGCCGAGCCGCTTGGACTGCCAGAGGAGGTCATGCGTCAGCGTCTCACCCAGAAGTCGCGCCTCCATCAGAACGATATTCTCGAACGCGCGGGTAAACCATGGATCGATGCCGGTTACACGCGACAGCGCTTCCGGCGTGACGCCGCGACGCAGTGCGAACAGCAAGGCCCACAGCCGTTCGTCGTTCGGATGGAGAGGCAGGCTCGTCTCCCAGCTATCGAGGTCCTGGGGCCAAGCCGATGCCTCCCATAAGATAGAGCGTCCCGTGATCTCCAGGGATCGGACGGCCTTCTGGAACGCCGCCTCGAAGGACCGGTCGACGGCCATGACTTCGCCGGTGGCCTTCATCTGCGTCGTGACAGTGCGGTCGCCGCTGGGGAACTTGTCGAACGGCCAGCGCGGAATCTTGACCACGCAGTAGTCGAGGGCCGGTTCAAAGGCCGCAACGGTCTTCTCCGTCACCGCGTTGGGTATCTCATCCAGTCGCTTGCCCGTAGCGATCTTCGCCGCAACGCGGGCAATCGGATATCCCGTTGCCTTGCTGGCGAGCGCGGAACTGCGACTGACCCGCGGATTCACCTCGATCACGTAGTACGAGCTTTCCTGCCTGCCGCCGTCTGGCAGGGTAGCCCCGACCACGTCTCCCGGTTCGAGGGCGAACTGAATGTTGCACCCACCCTCGATGCCGAGCGCCCGGATGATCTTCAGCCCAGCCGACCTGAGCATCTGGTACTCCTTGTCGGAGAGCGTCTGGCTGGGCGCGACGACGATACTGTCCCCCGTGTGCGCCCCCATCGGGTCGATGTTCTCCATATTGCACACGGTGATGCAGTTGTCGGCCCCGTCGCGCATCACCTCGTACTCCAGCTCTTTCCATCCGACGAGGGATTTTTCTATGAGCACCTGGCTGATGGGGCTTGCCGCCAGACCCGATCCGACGATGCGCTCGAACTCATCGAGCGTGTTGGCGATACCGCCTCCCGTACCTCCGAGCGTGTAAGCCGGCCGAACGACCAGAGGTAGCCCCAGTTCCTCCAGCGCCGCCTGCGCCTCGTCCATCGAACCAACGGTCTGGCTCGGCGGAACCGGTTCGCCGATATCCAGCAGCAGTTGACGGAACAGATCGCGGTCCTCCGCCTTCCGAATCGAGTCCAGCGGCGTGCCGAGCAGCCGGACGTTGTACTTGTCAATGATCCCGGCGTCGGCGAGATCGACGGCCAGATTCAGGCCGGTCTGTCCGCCGAGTGTCGGGAGCAACCCGTCCGGCTTTTCCCGTGCGATGATCCGCTCGACCACCTCTACGGTCAGCGGCTCGATGTACACGACGTCAGCGATGTCCTCGTCCGTCATGATCGTGGCCGGATTGGAGTTGACGAGGACGGTGGTCACGCCCTCTTCACGCAGCGCCTTGCACGCCTGAGTCCCGGCGTAGTCGAACTCCGCCGCCTGCCCTATCACGATGGGCCCGGAGCCTATCACGAGAACTTTGTTCGGCTTGTTGGATGGCATTACGATTTGAGTCCTTGCGTGGTGTTTATCAAAGTAGTCGCTAATGAGTCTTGATCCCCAAGAGCGAGTCTGCAAGTTCGCTCAGGGACGTTACTTCCAGGTCGGGCCTCACATCCGATGAAGAACTCTCCCCTATGCGATTGAGCCAGACGCTCCTGACGCCTGCATCGTTGGCCCCTCGTACGTCATACTCGATATGGTCTCCAACGTGAAGAAGCTCGTGAGGTTCGCAGCAGGCCTCTCGTACTGCTATCTCGAAGATGCGCGGGTCGGGCTTCTCGATGCCGCCGTGCTCGACCGACATCACGATGAAGTCGAAGAACATTTCCAAGCCCAGCCGTTCCGGGCGCATGCTCCCATTGGTCAAGGTTCCGAGCGTGTACATTCCGTGCAGAGCCTCAAGTCCGGGGACAACGTCGTCGAATGGGCGACTGTTGCGGTTTCGCTCCTCGAGGTAGGCGTCGGTGGCTCGATTGGTCAGATCCTTGTCCGGCGTGTCTATACCGGCGAATGCCCGCCTCATGGCATCGTGCCGCAGCTTCACGAGGTCGGTGATCGTCCCCCATTGCCGGTCGCGCTCCACCATCCACGCCTGGTCGAGATGGTCGACCGTGAGGCCCTCAGTACCCTCAGGATCAATCACCCGGACTTCTCGCAGGGCCGCTTCGAGACCGCGCCGCAAGGCGTCCTCGAAGTCCCAGAGAGTCCCATCCACGTCGAACGATATCGCCTTGATGTCCGAGAGCGATGATTTCACGTCGTCACCGGACGGTAGAGACTCAGGTTGGGCACTCGCTCAAAATCGCCGTCCAGACTATATATGGGAATATCGTGCTGTATGGAAAGCGCGGCAGTGATTGAGTCGGAGAACCCAATCTGACAGCCGCGCTTGCTCAAGTGGCGCCTGATACGGGCAACGATTTGCCAAGTTTCATGATCGATTTCGAGGTAGTCGAGCGCATCGAAGTGACTCATCAGAGTATCGAACTCTCGCTGTGTTCTCGAACCTTGAAGCAGTTCTGCGAACACCGGGCCAGCTATCAATATCTCTCGTCTGTCGAAGAGACTCCAGAACTCCAGACCATCACTAGATTCCGGCATACGTTGCGCATTGATCCAAACTGACGTGTCAGCTATTACCATCCGCTCCCCTCAGGCTGTCCAGAAAGCGCTCGCGCCGTCGGTCGGCCTCTCTCGCCTCATCTCGAACGTCCTCGGCTCGAATCTCTAACCAGAAGTCTTTGAGATCTCGGAGCTTCTCACGACGTACGTAGTCCTCGGCAGCCTTGTTCAGCGCTGCGCTCTTTGATTTCTCACCGGTCGTCTCCACCAGTTCATCCAGCAACTCCCTGTCAATGGTTATCGTTGTGCGCATAAAGACACCTCACCATATTGTTGCATCATCACTATACATCACTCTTCCGCACCATATCAATGAACCGATCGAAGATGTACTCGTTATCCAAGGGGCCGGGCGACGCCTCCGAGTGGTATTGGATGGTCATGATCGGCATGGTCTTATGCCGCAGCCCTTCCACGGTGCCGTCGTTGAGATTGACGTGGCTGACCTCAAGCTCGGGGGGCAGGGAATCGGGATCGACCGCATAGCCGTGATTCTGCGCAGTGATGTAGACCCGGCCCGTCTCGAGGTCCTTGACCGGATGGTTCGCCCCACGGTGCCCGAACTTGAGCTTGAACGTCTTGCCGCCGAATGCCCGCCCGATCATCTGGTTGCCGAGGCAGATGCCGAGGATGGGCACCCTGCCTGCGATCCCTCGCGCCGCATCGACCGCGTAATCGAGCAATTCCGGGTCTCCCGGACCGGGAGACATCAAGACTCCGTCTGGCTTGAGGCTCAAGATGTCCTCGGCGGTGCTCTTGGCTGGCAGAGCCTTGACCTCGCAGCCCCGCGCCCGGAGCATCCGCAGGATGTTGTACTTCAGCCCGCAGTCGTCGACCAGGATGCGGTATGGCCTGTCCCGACCCTCAGGGCCGTCCGTGGTGGTGTTGGGAGAGTCCCAGTCGTACGGCTCTTCCGTAGACACCTGCTGCACGAAGTCCGTATCCCCATAGTCCGGTAGTTCGCCCAGTCGGGCGAGCGCCTGCTCCGGCGTCTCGTCCACGGCTATCACACCCTTCATAACGCCGCGTGTGCGCAGCCTGCGAGTTATCGCCCGCGTGTCGACGCCGCTGATGCCCGTGACGTCCTGCGATTTGAGAAACTCATCCAGCGTAGACGTGCTCAGCGCGTGGCTGGGCCGAGCCGAATACTCCCGCACGACGAACCCGGCAACTTGCACCCTCGCCGATTCGAAATCCCGCTCACTTATTCCATAGTTGCCGATCAGGGGGTACGTCGGCACGACGATCTGCCCCGCAAACGACGGGTCGGTGAGCATCTCCTGGTATCCCGTCATCGATGTACTGAACACGACCTCGCCATGAGCCGGGCGAGCGGCGCCAAAGGCCTCCCCGCGGTACACGGAGCCGTCTTCGAGAACGAGGTGGGCGAGGTTATCCTGTGGTGTCATAATTCAAAGCCCTTCGTGTGGCGATGGGTAACAACAGATGGATTGTTTGGGAATCGAGAATGATGCAAAGGTAGACTTCTTCACACGAAGCCCTCCGAATGCTGGTACACCACTCGCCCCTCAAACACCGTCGCAACCACCTGTCCTTTCAGCGTCGCCCCGGCCAGCGGGGTATTCTTGCCCTTGGACGCGAACTCAGACGGTTCGACCACCCACTCGGCATTGGGGTCAATGATCGTAACGTCTGCCTCCGAGCCTGCCCTGAGCGTCCCCAGATCGGTCCGTCCGAGAAAATCGGCAGGCCCCGCCGTCAGTTTTTCGATTATGACGGGTAGGGGAATTGCGTCGGCATGCACCAGCACCATCACCGAGCCGAGTGCCGTTTCGAGATTGCTGATTCCGTTATCGGCATCTTCATATGTCGTCTGCTTGTCCACCGTGCCATGAGGCGCGTGATCGGTAGCGATGACATCGATCACACCCTCCGTTAGGGCGTCGACCATTATCTCCATGTCGCCGCGAGACCGTAGCGGAGGCGCCACCTTAGTGGCCGTGTCATAAGCCGCCTCGGTGAGAGTGTCAAACGGTCCGTCAGTGCTCAGGTACCCCATCACCGCCTCGTCCGTGAGCGTCAGATGATGCGGCGTCACCTCGCACGTAACGTTGATTCCCTTATCCTTCGCCCGCCGCACGAGATCGACCGACCTGGCAGTGCTGGCGTGAGCGATATGGACGTGACCCCCTGTGAGATAGGCAAGCTCTATGTCCCTTGCGACCATGATGTCTTCTGCGGAAGTTGGTATTCCCTTGAGTCCCAGCCGCGTCGCCACCCAGCCCTCGTTCATCATGCCCCCGCCGGAGAGCGACTTGACTTCAGCATGGTTGATGATCGGAAGTCCCAGCGACGAAGCGTAGCTGAGCGCCTGACGCATGATGTTGTCGTCCGAGACGGGATGGCCGTCGTCGCTGAATCCGATGACGCCCGCCTCCGCAAGCTCGCCCATCTCGGCGAGTTCCTTGCCCTTGCTTCCCTTCGTAACTGCACCGATGGGCAAAACGCGGACGACTCCCTCTTCCACCGCCTTTGTCAGCACGAAATCAACGATGGAGCGCGAGTCCATGACCGGGCTCGTGTTCGGCATGGCGCATACGGTTGTAAAACCTCCCCGCGCCGCCGCCGCCGTGCCCGTCGCGATGGTCTCCTTGTACTCGAAGCCAGGTTCCCGAAGGTGCGTGTGCAGGTCGATAAAGCCCGGGCAGACGACCATCTCCGTCGCGTCGATGACTTCCGAGTCTTCTAACTCGATACCGCCGTCAACGCCTAGGATCTTGCCGTCCGCGATCACCACGTCCGCGATCCTATCAATGCCTTGCGAGGGGTCAATCACGCGGCCGCCCTTGATGAGTATTGGTCTTACGGAGGTCATAGACTCAGAGCCTTTCGAGGATAGATTCAACGTGGGAGTAGATGGGAAGGTTCTCCTTCTTGTCCCACCAACGGAACTCGTTGATTTCGGGTCCCGCATCCACCTCGCCGTCGGCCTCAATGAGAAACACGTGGTGCCTGTGGATTGCGGTTTCCAGAATGAACAGGAACTTGGTTTGCGATGCCTTCAGACCCGTTTCCTCGAACAGCTCTCTCATTGCGGCGCAGTCTGCGGATTCTCCCGGCTCGATGCCGCCTCCCGGCATTGCGAAGGTGGGATTGCGGCCATGCACCAGCAACACCTTGCCGTCGCGTATCACGACCGCCGTAGCACGGTCGCGGAGTTGCGGTTCGATCACGGTTGTCACTCCTCGCCCCCGTTGGAAGCCACGAGGCTGTAGAGCAAGGCCATCCGCACGGCGACGCCGTTGGTAACCTGCTCCTCGATGACCGATGCGGCCCCGTGCGCTACGTCGGCAGTGATCTCCACCCCCTCGTTCATGGGGCCCGGATGCATGACGAGAGCGTTGGGTTTTGCCAGCTTCATTCGATTAGCATTGACGCCGTATATCCGGGAATACTCGCGTAGGCTCGGCAGGTGGCCCGCCCTCTGCCGTTCGACCTGGAGTCGGAGCGCCATTACGACGTCGGCTTCATCTACGGCGGCATCGACGCTGTTCTCTACGGTAACTCCGGCGAAGGGGTGTTCCTCCGGGAAGTCCTTAAGAAAGTCGAGCGGCATCAGCGTCGGCGGTCCGCACAAGGTCACATGCGCCCCCATCTTGGTGAGGCCCCAGAGATTCGAGCGCACCACGCGGCTGTACAGGATGTCGCCGACTATTGCCACCTTGAGTCCCTCGATTCGTCCCAAGTGCGACTGTATTGTGTATATGTCCAGAAGCGCCTGAGTCGGATGGCTATGTGCGCCGTCGCCCGCGTTGATGATCGGCGCATCGAGGTTCCGGGCCAGGAAATACGGCGCGCCCGGGTGTGAGTGCCGCATGATGATCATGTCGGCGTTCATGGCCTGGAGCGTCAGGGCCGTGTCGTAGAGCGACTCGCCCTTCTCGACGCTCGACCCCCCGGCGGACACGTTGATCACGTCCGCGCTCATCACCTTGCCGGCCTGCTCGAACGAGGCCCGCGTCCGAGTGCTTGCCTCGTAGAAGAGCGTATAGATCGTTTTACCCCGCAGCGTGGGCACCTTGCGGATGTCGCGGTTCAGGACTTCCTTCATCACGTCCGCGTTCTGCAGGACTTCCGCGATCTCCTCGCGGGAGAAGTCGTCGAGATCGAGCACATGACGGCGGTTCGCCAGATGGGACTGTGAAGCCTTCGCGTCCATCGCGAGACCGGAACCTCTCGAAGTCATGCTCGCCTCCTCAGCAGGACGACCTCGTCGTCGCTGCCCGTCTCTCGGAGATGCACCCGCACCTCCTCATCGAGCGATGTCGGGATGTTCCGCCCCACGTAGTCGGCGCGGATCGGCAGCTCCCGGTGGCCCCGGTCGATCAGGACGGCGAGCTGCACGCGGCTGGGTCGCCCAAAGTCGTTGAGAGCGTCCATGGCGGCGCGAACGGTGCGTCCGGTGTACAGCACGTCGTCGATGAGGACCACCGGCCGTCCCTCAATCGGCACGGGGATACTTGTTGGACGCATGACCGGGCGGCCCCGTCGACGCAGATCGTCCCGATAGAGTCCGATGTCGAGCTGGCCGACGGGCGGCTTGGTCCCCTCGAACTCGGCAATGAGGTCGGCTGTCCGCTCGGCGAGGTGAACGCCCCCCGAATGAATGCCGACGATAACGATGTCCGGTTCGCGCACGTTTCCTTCGAGGATCTCGTGGGCGATACGGATGAGAGCGCGACGAACCTGCTCGCGGTCGAGCACCTGCCGGCCACCTGTTTGGGATGCCGCGCCTGCTGCGTTTGAAGACGATTCAGCCACGAAAAAACCCTCTTGCCGGAGGTGGCAGAGGGCCGTAGATGGTCGCCCATCTTACAGATGGACGTTGCCGTTCACGCCTTGCCAGCCTCGCGGGACTGCCTTAAAGGTCGCTGGATTGATTTGCAGACATTCTAGACCGAATGGATGTGAGCGCGCAAGCCTTTCTTCCTTAAGGGCCAGGGCAACCGCAATTTGCTAAGAGCCTGACTTGGGAGAGCCTCTCACACCGTCTGGATTTCGGCCAACGCCGGAGTGACGAGTGCCTAAAGTCAAAATGCACCCTGTACGGACGACGCAGTTGGGTGGACAGCGGCCCTTTGATGGGGGCACTTCGTTGTTTCGTGGGATTGGGGCTCCAGAGTGGCACAGGTGGCAACTCGATTGCCACCGTTTTGTCACTGCGCCAAGCGTATCGCAGACCCCTGTGCAGGTATGTTTTCCTCTAATTTGTGTGAGGGCGTACCGGCAGTATCGGGCGGCGCTCCTAAAGACCTTTGCTGTAGATGTGCCATTTTGCGCCACTCTTCTCAAGTTCCGTCGAATTGTTGGAGTGATTCCCTCACCCCAACCCCCATATCGAGTACGGGGTAGGCTCTCTCTCGAACGGGAGAGAAGGAATGGGGCTCTATCGGCCGGTCGCGATGCCGAGGGGATGCCGGACGGAATAATCTATAAGCGTAGAGCAATGATAGAACTTGCGTTCTCGAATGTCAAGACGGGGTAGGAGGTAACCGTTCAGTCTTCGTGAGTTAAATCGCGAAGACTCCCTCTCTTTAATCTCTCCCCCAGTGGGAGAGAGATTGAAGATTCTTCGTCGCTGTGCTCGTGAGAATGCCAGAGGGGGACAATTCGTGCAAGTCTTATCGACTCTGAACAGTTACCCAATTGAGCATCAGGGCAATCGTTCTTTAATGCGCTACAATGGCGTTCGCAAATGAGTCCACGATGGGAGCGCGATCATGACGAAGAAAGTGTTAGTAACCGACTACGTTTGGCCTACGACCGACCCCGAACGGGAGGTCATCGAGGCCGGAGGGGCTGAGCTGATCGTTTCGCCCTCAGGCGATGAGGACACCCTCATCGAGCTCGCGAGAGACGTAGACGGCATCATGACGTGCTTCGCCAAGGTGACCGAGAACGTCGTACGAGCGGCAGAGCGATGCGTCGTCATCAGTCGCTACGGTGTGGGAGTCGACAACATCGCTGTGGACACCGCCACCGAGCTAGGCATCGTCGTCACCTACGTTCCGGACTACTGCGTCGACGAGGTATCAGACCACGTCATCGGTCTCATGCTCGGATGGAATCGCCGCATCGTCATGCACAACGACGACACCAAGCGCAACGGCTGGGGCAATGCCGGCCTCGGCTTCCGGATCATGCGGCTGCGGGACAAGACGTTCGGCGTGGTGGGCTTTGGACGCATCGGGCGAGCCGCTGCCGAAAAGGCCAGGGCCTTCGGGATGGAGACGGTTGCGTCCGACCCGTTCGTGAGCGAGGAGGACATGGCCGCCGTCGGCGTCCGCAAGGTCGAGCTCGAGGAACTGTTGCAGGAGTCTCACTTCGTGACGCTGCACTCACCCCTGATTCCGCCGACCGCGAATATGATGAGCGCCGACCAGTTCGACCTCATGCGAGACGACGCCTTTCTCATCAACTGCGCGCGCGGAGGGCTGATCGACGAGGACGCCCTGCACGACGCTCTCACGACGGGTAAGATCGGGGGCGCCGGCCTCGACGTCTTGGTCGACATCGACCCTACGCTCGACCACAGGATCATCCAGCACGACAACGTTATCGTCACGCCGCACACGGCCTTCTTCTCCCAGGAGGCCACCCTGGAACTGGAGCAGCGCGCCGCCGCCGAGGTGATCCGCGTCTTCAACGGTGAGATGCCGGACAACCTCGTCAATCCGCCCGTCCTCGATCATGCCAGGCAGCCCGTGTCGTGACCCTCGTTTTGCTTGAGTACAACCTGTCTGTTCAACCTATGTAGAAATGTTCCTGTCCAGGGGACGGTCGTATAAGCCCAGCAGATGTCATTCCGAACGTAGCGGAGCGGTGTGAGGAATGTAGAATCCTTACCCTGCCTCATGATCCTCGTATCAGGAATGGCCCTGATGACGACGGAAGAACACCCTAGATTCCTCGCTCCGCTCGGAATATTTCATGAGGGTTGCCACCCTCACCACCTAGAATGAAAATGGCGTTAGTCTTTCCGTTACTTGAGGGACTGACGGCAAGGCACCGAAGATGGATTCCTGCCTCCGCAGGAATGACGGCGGAGGTGCTGCGGTGTCTATTTTCGTAGCAATCGCTCATGTCGGTTTTCACCGACACCCATAAGTATGAAAATGGGTACCGAGCGGAGGACGGGCAACCACAAGGATGCTGTCTCATAAATAGCCAACCTCTCTTATAAGGAAATTCTGGATTCCTGCCTTCGCAGGAATGACGGTAAGGGTGGTTATGTTTCGTAGTGAATGGCACCGACACCGGCGGTAATCGTTGCCCCCTTTGCTAGAGAAATGTACGCTCCGGACTTATGAGACAGCCTACAAGGGTTGCCCCTACAATGGGTTTGTCGGGGCTGATTTTCGTAGCAATGACAGGATATATGTAATGGCCTTGTAAGGGTTCCCGCCTAGCGAGTCCAAACTCGAACCTGCTATACTTTTCCTAGCTAGCCGCGAGGCAGCGGAACACAATGGAGTTGGGGTTTCCCGGATGAGCGCGGTGATACAGATGATCCATCGCGGCGGCGTGGCGTCGGCCCAGGGATTTACGGCCGGCGGAGTTCATGCCGGAATCAAGACGGCGGGTGACGGCGTCTTCGATCTTGGCATCGTATTGTCCGACTCGCCCGCGTCTGCCGCCGGAGTATTCAGCCAGAACAAAGTGCTCTCGCCTTCCGTCACTCTCAGCAGTCGACGGATTGCCAACGGCAACGCCCGCGCGATCGTGGCGAACAGTGGATGCGCCAACTGCTCCGTAGGGCAGCAGGGTCTCACCGACGCCGAGGAGATGACGGCCCTCGCAGCGGCCCACGTCGATGTTGATCCCGAGGAAGTCCTCATCGGAAGCACCGGACTCATCGGCGTTGAGCTTCCCATGGCGCTGGTGAGGCAGAACCTCGGCAACATCATCCTCAGCGACGACGGCGGGAACCGCTTCGCTCGCTCGATCATGACCACCGACACCCATTCGAAAGAGGTCGCCGTCTCAGCGCAGATCGATGGTCGCGAGATCGTCATCGGCGGATGCGCCAAAGGGTCGGGGATGATTCACCCCAACATGGCGACCATGCTCTCGTTCATTACTACCGACGCCGCGGTTGAGCCTTCCTTCCTGCAGCAAGCTCTCAAGGACGCAGCCGACGCGTCGTTCAATATGATCGACGTGGACGGGGACCAGAGCACCAACGACACTCTTGTCGTGCTGGCGAACGGCAGGGCAGGGGGCGCCGAAATTCGTGGCGGCACGCCGGAGGCAGGGGAATTTCAAGAGGCGCTCACCTACGTCTGCGTCGAGCTTGCCAAGGAGATGGCCCGGGACGGTGAGGGCGCAACACATCTTGTCGAAGTGACGGTGGAGGGCACCAACACCTTGCAGGACGCCCGTCGCGCCGCTCGAAAGATAGTGTCTTCGCTTCTCGTAAAGGCAATGATATATGGGCGCGACCCGAACTGGGGGCGTGTGATGATGGCCCTCGGCAACAGCGGCATCGAGTTTGAGGAGTCCGACGTGGACATCTTCATCAACGAGATCCACATTGTTCATGAGGGCATGAGCATCTCCTATTTGAAGGACGCGGTCGTGAGTTCCATGAGCGAGGAAGAGGTGAGAATCAGGGTTCGCGTCGGGTCGGGCGGGGGCTCTGCGTCCGCTTGGGGATGCGACCTGACCGAAGGGTACGTAATCGAAAACTCGGCCTACAGCACGTAGCAGGCGGAGCATATTCCGGACGTAAACCCGGAAGACCCTTCCGGTTGAGAAATGGCAGGACTCTGCGGAGCAAGGGAGCAATTGCCGTGGAGTCGTATGAACGAGTGGAGGTATGACAGTGTCGCTGTTCCTGCGGGATGTCGGAAACTACATCATCCACTTCATCTTCATGTTCGTGGTGTTCGCTACCCTACTGGGCATCATCCTGATGTTCGCCGGGCTTGTCGTGGGTCTGGTTCTGCACTTTATTCTGGGCAGCAGCCAGCTTTCAAACTCCCCGGCCGCTTTGGGCGGTCTTGCCGTCGGGGTGTCGCTCGGCATTATCTCGGCTTTCTTCATCGCAATTTGGGGGACGTTCAAAGTGGCCCCCACCGAGGTGAGCCGCGAGGAATTCTTCTCGAAGACCGCACAGACGCTCGGCAGGCCCAACCTTGGCCGCGAGTTGGGTTACGGGGAAGAGGACGATGAGGACGATGATGAAGGCGACTGGTACACGCGCGCTCGCGACCGCGCTCGAGGCGAGGACGAAGACTTCATAATGCGTCGCTAAAAGACCCAAAGCCGTAAGCGACGCTGCCTCCACCTGTATGATATCTTCAATGTCGGCGTTCTTTTGCGCACGTACCGAATCGCTAACCGTACAGAAGTGACATGCTATCACGGCCAGAATTCGTCGGGGATGAAGAGTCCCACTCTATCCAATCCGCCGGCCAAACGGAGAATTCTCATAATGGGACGATCGTAGTAAAAATAGGCGGCAGCACCCTTGGGAGTCACGATACGACGATCGAGGACCTCATTGCCGTTCAGCAGGAGGGCACTCAGCCGGTTGTCGTACACGGCGGCGGAAGGGCCGTCACCGACTGGATGGAAAAGCAGGGCGTCAGGACACGGTTTGTCAAAGGCCTCCGCTTCACGGACGAACCGAGCCTCGACATCGTGGTTGCGGTCCTTACCGGGCTCATAAACAAGCAGATCGTTTCCAGGGCGCTTTCGCTTGGGGGTAAGGCCGTCGGGCTCTCCGGCGTGGACGGCGGAATCCTCCAGGCTGAAATACTCGACCCCGATCTCGGCTACGTAGGCAAGGTTACCCAAGTCAACACCGAACCTATCCGTGCCGCCGTCGAGTCGGGCTTCATGCCCATCATCGCGCCCGTAGCCATCCGGCTGCGCGAAGGCGAGGCGACCCTATTGAACGTGAACGCCGACACCGCCGCCGGAGAAATCGCGGCAGCGCTTGGGGTTGAAAAGCTGGTGTTTATGACCGACGTGGAGGGTGTCCTGGATTCCTCCAGGAGGCTGATTCCCAGGATTACGGAACGGCAGGCGAGGTCGTTGATGCAGTCCAACGTCATCGCCGGAGGCATGATCCCGAAGATAGGCGCCTGTCTCAAGAACGTCGGCGAGGGACGCACGACGCGGATCATCGACGGACGGAGGCCGCACGCCCTGAGGAGCTTCCTGGACGGAGCATCTGTGGGGACACGAGTGGGATGATCGTCTCAGCGTGCAGATAAAGCTCGGTTGAACACGACGTTGCCCTCTGATACGGTTTCAAAGCCCTATCTTGCAGTATTAGACCGCCGGAACCAGAAAAGGAAACTATGGCCTACGAATTCCCGTCGGAGTCCAACCTACCGTTCGATCTGAGCAACTTCATCACGCCTGAGTTGCGCAACCGGATCAAGTGGGGGTCGATCATTGTAGCGCTTGTAGCGATATACGCGGCTCTCAACTTCGGGCGCACCATTTACACCGACTACTTGTGGTTCGACTCCGTAGGCTACCTCGGCGTATTCCGCACCGTTCTGGTTACCCGCCTCGCACTTTTCTTCGGCGGAGGCGCCATCATTGGGCTGCTCGGAGGAGTGAGCATCTACTTCGCCCATCGGTTGGCGCAAGGACCGGTGGAAATGCCGTTGGAGGCTCAGACGCAGCGATTCCTCAGGAAATTATTCAAGTGGGGCAGCATCGTCGCGGTCATAGCCGTCGCGGTCGTCTTCGGCGCAATCGCCGCTTCCAACTGGGAACTTTTCCTCAAGTTTGAAAACGCTGTGTCGTTCGGAGTGACCGAGCCCGTCTTCGGCAGAGACGTTGGCTTCTATATCTTCACATTACCCCTGCTGGACACCATTCGCGGCTGGTTCTTCACCGCGACAATTGCAGTCGGGGTCCTGACCCTGCTCGTCTATTTCATCAACTTCAACATGAGGGGAGTGGGCTTCCTCTTCACCGGCCCGCTGAAGATTCATATCTCCATCATCGCCGCGATACTCATGTTCACCCTGGCGGCAGGACACTGGCTCGACCGTTGGGAGCTTGTTCTTTCGGATAGCGGCGTCGTCTACGGGGCCGCATACGCCGACGTAAACGCTCGAATGCCCGCGCTCCTAATAATGACCATCATCGCCGCTGTCGGCGGCGTGCTCATGATCGTAAACGCCTATCAGCGCGGCATCAGGGTCATGGTCGGCGCGGTCGCGCTCTGGATACTGATGTCGCTTGTACTGACCGTCGGTTGGCCGAACGCGCTGCAGCGGTTCGCCGTAAACCCGAACGAGTTCACCCGTGAGGCCGAGTACATCGAGCGCAACATCAACCTCACGCGCAATGCCTTCGGGCTCGATACCATCAGAACGCAGTCGTATCCCGCAGTCCCCAACCTCGCCCCGGAGGTCCTGGCCGCCAACGCCGTCACGGTGGAGAACATTCGCCTCTGGGACAACGGCCCGGTATCCGACGTCTACAAGCAGATCCAGAAGATTCGTCTCTACTACGACTTCAACGTGGCGGACGTCGACCGCTACACGGTTGACGGTCACTACCGGCAGGTGATGGTGGCGGCGCGCGAGGTGAGCCCCGACGATCTGGAGGCCGAGGCGCAGACGTGGGTAAATAGACGCCTACGCTACACGCATGGGTTCGGCATCGCGATGAGCCCCGTGACCGAGTTTACCACCGAGGGCAGGCCGGAGTTCTTCGCCAAGGACATTCCCGCCGACGGCGTCATCGCCGTCCAGGCCGAAGAACAGTCCACGCCGCCCGAAACCGTAATCGACAATCCCCGCATCTACTATGGCGAACAGACAAACGAGTACGTCGTCGTCAATACGAACACCGAGGAATTGGACTACCAAGCCGAGGGTAAGGAGATACGCAATAACCGGTATGACGGCAGGGGCGGGGTCAACGTCGGCTCGCCGCTCAATCGCCTGGCATTCGCCTGGCATTTTGGCGATCTCAACCTGTTCATTAGCGGGGAGATCAACAGCAATAGCCGCATCCAGTATCGTCGACAGATCGCTGAGCGCGTATCAGCCATAGCGCCGTTCCTTCGCCTGGACAAAGACCCGTACATCGTTGCTGCCGAGGGCCGCCTGTTCTGGATTCAGGACGCCTATACCACATCCGATCACTTCCCCTATTCCGATCCGGTTACTGATCTGGCTGACCCTTCGTCGGATTTCAACTACATTCGAAATAGCGTCAAGATAACGGTTGACGCCTACGACGGGACACCGACTTTCTATGTGGTCGATGCGTCCGATCCCCTCGTGCAGGCCTATCAGTCGATGTTCCCGAAACTGTTTGTGCCCTTCGAGCAGATGCCTGAATCGCTCAAGAGCCACATTCGGTACCCGCTCGATATCTTTTCCGTTCAAGCCGAGAAATACCTGCGGTACCACATGCTCGACCCGCGCGACTTCTACAACCTGGAAGATATCTGGAGAATCGCTACCGAGAAATTCGGACAGGGGGCGAGAGAACTTCAGCCTGTCGAGCCGTACCGCGCCATCATGAAACTCCCCGGGGAGGACAGCGCCGAGTTTGTGCTTCTGACCCCCTACACCCGCAACGATCCACCTATCCTCGCCGGATGGATAGCGGCGCGAAACGATGCGCCCAACTACGGGGAACTTGTCGCTTTCGACTTCCCCAAGGACCGTCAGCTCGACAGCCCGGAGCAGATCGAGGCCAAGATCGACAACGACCCCACGATATCGGAGTGGTTCACCCTCCGATGTCAGGAAGGCTCAGAGTGCATCAGGGGCAACCTTCTCGTGCTGCCCATGGCGTTCGGTGACGAATTCAGCCTTCTCTACGCCGAGCCGATCTACCTCCGAGCCGAAGGCATCGACTTCCCCGAACTCAAGCAGGTGATCCTCGCGACCGGCACCACCGTGGTCATGAGGGGTTCGGTCGAGGAGGCGGTCGAGGCGTTGATTGGCGAGACCTTACAGGCGACCGAGACCGACGACACGCAGCCTGTGACCACCCCCGACGTGCCGAGTACGGCCGCCGAGGAGATCGACAGGGCGATAGAGCAACTCAAAGAGAGCATCAGAGATCTGGAAAACGCGCTGGACCGACTCACTCAGGGAGATCAGTAATATGACCGATTGGAAGGAAATCGAAAGCAAATACTACCTGCACGTCGTCAACCGTCAGCCCATAGTCCTCGTTCGAGGCGAGGGCACGAAGGTCTGGGACGACGAGGGTAACGAGTATCTCGACTTTACGTCCGGCTGGGCCGTCACGAACATCGGTCACGCCAACCCCGTACTGGCCGAGGCCATCGCCGAGCAGGCGAGCACCCTGATCCAGACATCGAACCAGTTCTACACCGTCCCGCAGCTCAAGCTCGCCGAGCTTCTCGTCGAGAACAGCTGCCTCGACAAGGTCTTCTTCGCCAACAGCGGCGCGGAGGCCAATGAGGGCGCCATCAAAAACGCTCGCAAGTGGGGCCTTCAGAATCGAAACGGCGCGTCGGAAATCATCACCGTTTCCCACGCCTTCCATGGTCGAACGCTCAACACCATGGCCGCGGGCGACAAGCCAATAGACGATTTCGCGCCGGTACCGCAAGGCTTCGTGAACGTCGAGTACGGCGACATCGAAGCCATCATGTTCGCCACCACCGAAAAGACCGCAGCCGTGATGATGGAGCCCGTGCAGGGCGAGGGCGGTGTCAACATCCCCACACAAGACTACCTGCGTGGCGTCCGGCAGTGGTGCGATGACAATGGCCTCCTCCTCATCTTCGACGAAGTCCAGACGGGGTTTGGCCGCCTCGGAACGCTGTTCGGATACGAGGCGTTCGGCGTTGAGCCGGACGTGATGACTCTGGCCAAGGGACTGGGCGGAGGAGTGCCTGTCGGCGCGTTCATGCTGAAGGACGACGCCATCGCCCTCGTGCCGGGCGACCACGGCTCGACCTTTGGCGGAAACGTCCTGACGACCGCCGCCGCCTACGCCTCGACCAAGTACATCATCGACAACGACATCCCCGCCCACGCGGCCAAGATGGGCCACCACATGCGCGCAGCCCTCGGCGAACTCATGGGCAGGCACGACTTCATCACCGACGTGCGCGGCATGGGCCTCCTCAACGCCGTCGAGTTCGACAGGGAGATGGCCGCCGCGACGCTGACGGCGTGCAACGCTCGTGGACTGCTGCTGAACTTCACTCGTCCGCAGCTCATCCGCATCATGCCGCCCCTCACCGTCTCCGAGTCCGAGATCGACACGGCGGTGGAGCGACTCGAGGCGGGTCTCGTCGAGGCCGCGGCTTCCACGTAGGCTCCCAACGAGGAGCTACATTTGTCGGAGACGCAGTCAGGGCAGGGGAGCGCCGACGTTGCCGAAGGCGTCGTAAGCCTCCCAAGTCGTCGCTTCCACGAACTGGATGCCCTGCGCGCCTTTGCCATGCTGCTGGGCATAGTCCTGCACGCGGCCCTCTTCTTCATGCCGGACGCATGGTCGAAGGCGTACTCTGCCGAAGGGTACCCCGCCGAGATCTCCGGCATCTACACACTCCTGTTCTTTGCGATTCACGGCTTCCGAATGCCCGTCTTCTTCCTGCTCAGCGGCTTCTTCACCGCCTTGCTGTGGCAGCGGAGGGGACTACGCCAACTCGCAATTCAGCGCCTCAAGCGCATTGGCCTGCCCCTAGCCATCGGCGCATTCACCGTCATTCCGATCACCACCTTCGCATTCCTCTGGGCGTTCGATGTGGAGGAGGCCTCCTTGTTCTGGTGGCCGTTCATCTGGCTCGAAACTCTCAGCCACCTCTGGTTCCTCTGGTTTCTCCTCTGGCTCTGCGCTGGGTTCATCCTCGCAGCGAAGCTGGGCATAAAGTTCAGCCACCGGGTCATCTGGTGGCTCTCGATCCCACTCACGCTCGTGCCGCAGCTGCTCATGCATGAGCCCGTCTTCGGCCCCGATACCTCCGACGGGCTGTTTTTCAACCCCATCGTATTGGCCTACTATGTGCCCTTCTTCGTGTTCGGTGCGTTCCTCTACCAGCGAGACATTCAGGTAAGCCGTTGGTGGACGCTTGCGCTACTACCTGCCCTCACCGTCGTCCTTTTCAGCGGGCTGACGCTGCTGTACGACGTCAAGGAGGACTGGGCGAAGCCATTGGCGGACGTCTTCCAGGTGGCCTTTGCCTGGCTGATGTGCTTCGGATTGATCGGACTGTTCCGGTTGATAGCTGCCCGAGAGCGCTCTTGGGTGCGCTACCTATCCGACGCCTCCTACTGGCTCTACCTCTGGCATCTGGCCCTGATCGTCATAGCATTCGAGCTGCTCGTTGACTGGCAGATCAGCGTCCACTTCAAGTTCACGGGTATGGTCGTGGGTGTAACCGTCATTCTGCTTGTGGTCTACCAGTTCGGCGTCCGCTATACTCCGATTGGCACGATGCTGAACGGCAAACGCACCCGCCGCCGTGCAGAGGTCGGAGTAGGGTGATAAGAACCGTAAGCATATCGGCGAATTGGTGACGCAAACGACTCCAACCCCAAAACGCGAGGTGACTCGATGACCGCAGATTCCGGCAAGCTCAACCTGAGCAGGATCGGCCAGATAGCCGTCAGTGTGTCGGATATCGACAGAGCCACCGAGTTCTACCGCGACACGCTGGGGATGCGGTTCCTGTTCACCGCCCCACCGGGTATGTCCTTCTTCGACTGCGACGGAGTCCGCCTCATGCTGGCCGTCCCCGAGCGCGGTGCAGAGTCCCGGACGGGCAACAGCGTCATCTACTACACCGTCGAGGACGTTCGACAGGCGACCGGCGAGCTCAAGTCACGGGGCGTCCATTTCATAGGCGAGCCGCACGTTATCTACAGCACGGATGCCTATGACCTCTGGATGTCGTTTTTCACCGACCCCGATGGCAACGTTCTCGCCCTCATGGCTGAGGTTCCAAAATAGTCTCTATGCTATAATCGGAACGTAGGCGTCCCGGAGAGATGGCAGAGCGGACGAATGCGCCGGTCTCGAAAACCGGTATGGGGGCAACTCCATCGTGGGTTCGAATCCCACTCTCTCCGCCACTTGCTTAAGACACCGCTACGAACGGATCGCTAGACTCCATTCTCCCGTTCGATTCGTTGCGGAGAGTTGCCAGAGTGGACGATTGGGCACGACTGGAAATCGTGTGTGCCCGCAAGGGTACCGTGGGTTCGAATCCCACACTCTCCGCCATCGGACTTTCTCTCGCGCCTCCAAGAGTTCCTCAGTTGCTCGTGGATCGTAGCTGAAATAGCCCTGATTGGGGTTCCGTTTGCTTGGCGTTGCCGGTTCATTCTTGACTCTCCCAACACACCGCGCAATGTAGTTCGGCAGGTTAGCCCTTCGGTTATGAAATGATTGCAGTCGTGCCTAAACACTCCCCCTGGAAAGTCAACCGACTCGGAGCAAACGGAACATTATCGCTCGACGAGTTTGACTTGAAGCGCTACTGCCCGTCTTCGCAGATGACCATATGGGAGCCATCGGAGTTGGTATGCACCGCGTGGGATGTACCAGCGTGGTCGAAGATCAGCTTGTGGCCCGGAGTGATGACCTGGGCGTAGGCATAGCCTTCCTTCGGGCATCCCAGGCCGGCGTCGGACCATTCCACCCCCTCGGAGCTATCGAGCCTGAAGTCTCCCTCGTCTGCTCCTAGCTCGTCGGCCAGAAGCTTCCGCGCCGCAGTCTCTATCTCCCCTAGGACGGGCTCATTGGCAGACGGCGTCGGTGTGTTGAGCGGGAGGGCAGGCGCGCCCGACTCTGTGGTCGGCATCACCGTTGCGGCCTGCTGAGCAGCACCCGTCTCCTCATCATCGCCGCCGCAGGCTGCCGCGGCCATAAGGACAATTCCCGCCGTAAGCGCCGTGAGGGGTATGAACTCCGATAGCTTCGACCTCATCTATTTCCACCTTCCATTTGATTCCAACAAGATCTACCTCTCTCCCGCCGGCATCCGGTAGCCGATGCGGGGCTCGGTGAAGATGTACGTGGGGTAGTCGGCGTCGTCGCCGAGCTTGCGGCGGAGCTTGCCGACGATGGTGCGCAGGGGCCGCACGTCCTCGTCGGCCGTCCTGCCCCACACCCTACTCAGAAGGCGCTCGTAGGTCAGCACCCGCCCGGCGTTGGCCGAAAGCTCGGTCAACACCCGGAGCTCAATCGGCGTGAGATATATGGGACGGCCGGCCAGGACCACGCTGCGCCTGGCGTAGTCGACGGTCAGGTCGCCCAACACATAGGGCTCCGACGGCTCTGCGGCCGCCCTCCTGCGCAAAGCCGCCCTGATCCTCGCCGAGAGCTCCGTCGCCGAGAAGGGCTTGACGACGTAATCGGCGGCCCCCATGTCGAAGGCCCTGGCGATCTGCTCCTCACGTCCGTAGGCTGAGAGGAAGATGACCTGCACGTCCGCCACATCGAGGATGTCCTTCATCAGCTCGATGCCGTCCGTTCCCGGAAGCATCAAGTCCAGCAGCACGAGCTCCGGCCTTTCCTCCTCCACGAGGCGGAGCGCCTCCTCCGGCTCCCCGGTCACGACCGGGTCGTAGCCCGACTTGGCGAGGGTGTCGCGGACGTAGCGAAGGTCGTTGGGGTCGTCGTCCACCGCGAGGACCCGCACCCGTTCCTCCACTTCCTTCGCCTCACTCGTCGGGGTCGATGGAAATCGGCCGGTCGCGTCCTCGACCGATGGGAGCGTGAAGGTGAAGCACGCCCCCGTTCCCGGACCGTCGCTCTCGGCCCAGATGCGGCCCCCGTGCGCCTCCACTATGCCCTTGCAAATGGAGAGGCCCAGCCCCGTGTCCCCTGCCTGCTGCTCGGACTGCCCCCTGGAGAATTTGCGGAACAGGTTGGGAAGGCTCTCGACCGGGATGCCGCGCCCCTCATCGGCCACCGAGACCGCGACGTGAACGCCGTCCCGCACGGCCCTCACCTTGATGACGGACGATTCCGGGGAGTTGCGGGCCGCGTTGGACAGCAGGTTGCCGAGCACCTGGACAATGCGTCGCCTGTCCGCCATGACCAGGGGCAGGTTCGGTTCGACGTGGATGGTGAGGTTGTTCTTGCCCCCTGTGTTGGTGAAACCGCTCCTCGCCCGGTCCAGCAGCAGGGCCACCTCAGCGGGTTCGGGACTGACCGGCAGCGTGCCCGTCTCGATCCGGGCCACGTCCAGGAGGTCGGCGACCATGGCGTGCATGTGATCGGCCTGGTCTTCGATGATCCTGAAGAACTGACGGACCACTGCGGGGTCAACATCCCCTGCGGATTCCAGCACGGTAGCGGCGGACCCCTTGATGGAGGTGAGAGGGGCCCTTAGCTCGTGGCTGACCATCGCCAGAAACTCGGCCCGCAGACGCTCCATCTCCTGCACGTCCGCCATGTCTTGCATAGCGACCACCACCGACTCGACTGCGCCCTCGTCGGAGAGGATGGGCGTGGCGTTGAGCAGCACCGTGACGCTCCGTCCGTCGGGAACCCGCATGACGATCTCCTCGGCGCGTACGGTCTCCCCGACGCTCATCAGCTCGGCCATCGGGAACTCCCGCAGGGAGACCTCCCGCCCGTCGGCCCGCCTGAAGATCAGCATGTCCAGCAATTCCTCCGGCGTCTGGTCAGGGTTCCGCAGGCTGTCGACGATCCTGCCGGCCTCCCGGTTGAAGGATTTTGGAGCTCCCGTCAGGGCGTCGAAGACCACCACGCCGACGGGGGAGGTGTCCATCAGCGTTTCCAGGTCCGCCCTGGCCCGCCGCTCCTCCCGGTGCCTGCGTGCGTTGGCGATGACCAGCGCCGCCTGGGACGCGAACATCACGAGGGTCTCCTCGTCCTCCCGGGTGAACTCCCCGCCGCCCGTCTCATGGGCCAGATAGATCGTGCCGACCCCGGCTCCCAGGTGGCGAATCGGGGCCACCAGCAGGGAGCCCAGCGGCACTGAGGGCATGAAATCAGGCATGTTCAATGCCTTCATGTGGCTGTCTATGTCCGAGACCCGCAGGGGCTCCTCAAGTCCGCTGAGATACTCGAAGAATCCCAGTCCCTCGGGCATGTCCCATAAACCCTGATGCTCCTCCTCGGTCAGACCGGAGGCGATGAACGCGGGGCGCCGGAAGACTTCACCCGGGATGGTGATCGCCCCGTAGCGTGAGGCCGTCAGCGCCCGGGCGCTGTCCACCACCTCCTGCAGCACCGTGTCGAAGTCCAGGCTCTCGTTGATGCGGAGGCCGGCCTCGCTCAGGCGCGAGAGGCGCTCCTCCATCTCCCGTATCCGTCGCATCAAGTCTTCCGGTTGGTTCAACTCGTCACCTCGATAGGACTCTAAGGATCCCGCCGCTCTCATCCCCACGGGCGTGTGGGTTGGCCAGAACAGGGTCAATTATGCCAAAAGCGGCGAATCGTCACAAGCGGTCATGGCAATTCAGACCAATCGTCACATCTCGGTTACACATGCTGTGGTAGAGTCATAGGGAGCGTTCGCAGGCAAGATGGAGGTTGAAGCTATGGCGTTCTCGTATTCGGGTGAAATAGGACCTCGCATCCCGGCGAAAGCCGCAGAGGACGAGGGCTTCCGGGCCCAGCTGATTGATGACCCCAAGGCCGCGATTTCGGAGGTGTTTCGGCATTAACCTGCCCGAGTGGTTTGACATCCAGGTGCATCAGAACACTACCACCACCAGGCACTTGATCCTGCCGCTATTCGAACTTCTTGCCGAGTCGGAATTGGAGATGGTTGCCGGTGGTGAGGGTTGGCCAGGACTGCTTCCTTCGCCATCGGAGCAGGACCTCCCAGGTTGA
This sequence comes from Dehalococcoidia bacterium, assembly GCA_009841605.1. GTDB lineage: Bacteria > Chloroflexota > Dehalococcoidia > Lucifugimonadales > VXLM01 > VXLM01. The sequence goes on along the minus strand of VXLM01000012.1, from coordinate 10,743 downwards.
ATTAGCCGGCGGGGTTGGTGGAAGAGTTGCCTGCCACGTCCCTTGCACGATCATTTGGAGCCCCGAGGGGTGCGATAGGCGACAAGAGTGAGAGAAGGAGCAATGCCATGGCAAATCGAACTGTTAGCGAAATGAAGGCACACCTCGTCGCCAGGGCGGATGAGAGCGAGGACTTTCGGACACGTCTGGTCGCGGACCCCAAGTCTGTGATATCTGCGGAGTTCGGGGTCTCCATCCCTGATGGGTTCATCGTGCAGGTGCATGAGGACAGCGCCACCACAGCCCATATGGTGCTGCCCATGACCGACCGGCTCACTGAAGAGGAGTTGGCTGAGGTCGCCGCCGGTGTCGACGTTTATCCGGTCTAGATCGAGCGGCCGGTAAGCCGAAAAAAAAGGAGGTGAAACCATGACAACCATGACCATGCGCGAAATGAAGGCACACCTCGTCGCCAGGGCGGATGAGAGCGAGGACTTTCGGACACGTCTGGTCGCGGACCCCAAGTCCGTGATATCTGTGGAGTTCGGGGTCTCCATCCCTGACGGGTTCAATGTACAGGTATACGAGGACAGTGCCACCACGGCCCATATGGTGCTGCCTATGACCGACCGCCTTACTGAAGAGGAGTTGGCACAGGTTGCCGGTGGCAACTGGGGGCAGGAGTCCATGGATCAGTTGGAAGATGACATGAACAATCTGTAAGTGTTCAGAGTTGATAAGCGGAACGCCCCACGCCTGTGGATACCCGTCTTCGCGGGTATGGTGGTGGTGGTGGTGAGCGACCTGAGAATCCGGCGGAGCAATCAGTTCAGGAGGTGAAGGAACGTGGCAACTACAACAATGAACGAGATGAAGGTCCACATCATGAAAAGGGCCACGGAGGATGCTGAGTTCCGCGCGAAGCTAGTTGCGGACCCTAGGCCCGTCATTTCGGCCGAGTTGGGCGTCTCCATCCCTGAGCGGTTCACCATTCAGGTGCATGAGGACGACGCCACCAGCGCACACGTGGTCCTGCCTTTGTCCGATCGCCTCACGGAAGAGGAGTTGGCAGAGATCGCCGCCGGTGTCGACGTCAATTGGGACACAGTCAATATATCGTGACCACCGCCATACGACACGACTGATCCCCGGCCCCATCAGCCTATCGAGACTCGCCGGAGATTTGAACGATGGTGCTTCCGGCAGGCGCTCAGCTTGTGGGCGTGTGCTCGTACCGGTCAAATACCGGAGACGCAGCCCGTGAATGCTGAGTACAGTTCGTTCGGCAGCCTGCTGGAAGACCTGCGGAGCCTCTTCCCTGCCGCGCTGCTCGGCGGCTCGGGGTGGGAGAGACTGCAACCGCTGGCGAACCGCCTGCCCGCCTGTGCAGCGGACTCACGCTTCGGGTTTGAGTTTCACCTCTCCGACCCCACTCCCACTGGGGACTTCTTTGTCATCTCCTCGCCCCATACCGGCCTCGCCGAATTTTGCCGGCGTCTGACCGAAGCAACCGCTGCGGAGCTGGTAGGTACCGAATTCACAACCTTTCTCGACGAACAGGCCCACCATTCCGACTCATTCCTCACTCGCACTGGGAAAGGGATAATCCTGGAGTACGACCTTTCCAGATCGCCTCCGGGGCAGTACGGCGTACCGGGAGTATTCATCGTACCTAGCGGCTACCCCGAGCCCGATCCGGTGGAGCTGTACAAGGACCCTGCCGCACTGGTTGCCGCTTTGCGGTCCGTAGCCGGCTGGGCTCCGGACGTCGCCGAATCGTGCCACGTGGAGCAGGCTTGTGCCGCTTTGGCAGACTGCGGCGTGTATGTGTCTCACGCTGGCGTAATGCCGGGCCGGGCCGAGCGGGCCATCCGGTTGGTGGCCTTGGGAGTGGACGGCGCCAAAGTCGCTGAAGGACTGAGGCGAGTTCAGTGGCCCGGCGATCCGTCGCAGGCCGTGGCCATCCTCTCCGAGTTTGCCGGGCTGGTCTCTCCGAGTTGCGGACTTGGCATCAGCGTAACCTCGCAAGGCGTGTTACCGCGCTTGGATCTCGAACTCACCCGGAAGAGAACGCAAGGTTCTCCCAGGAGCCAGCCGTTCCTCCTGGACCGCACGGGGTGGAAGCTGCCGATCGACCGGTTGGTAGAGAGGGGTTGGTGCCTTCCGGCCAAAGCTGACGGGCTGCGGGAATGGCCAAATCTGGATATGTTCTTTGGCCAGGACGGCATGTATCAGGTTCGGCAGATCATTAACCACTTCAAGGTCGTGCTAGACCGGGGCGCCGTCTACTCAAAGGCCTACGTTGCCATGGACGTGCGGCGGACAAGCCAATGAGGACACTCTATCCACGCTCAGTTGTTTCCCGCCCAATGACCGACGATGCATTGTATCCAGTCTGCGCGGTGCGGATGTGAGTGTCATGGATCTTTCCAAGCTCGATAGACGCGAGGAAACGCTGGAGGCTGCCAGCCGCGACTTTGGCCGCACTGTCCGAAAAGAGCCCCTGGCCGTGGCTCGTCCAAACTCGGTGAGTGAAGTGGTGGAGATCATCCGTCAAGCAAGCCGGGAGCGGATTCCCCTAACGGTTCGAGGCGCGGGCCATTCGCAAAACGGTCAATCCCTGAGTGATGGCGGCATCCTTCTCGACACGAAGGGACTCAACAGGATCGGCGATATCGAAGGTGGCGAGATACGAGTGCAAAGCGGCGTCCCCTGGCGTGACCTGGTCCACGCGGTTTACGCGCAAGGATATCTGCCGCCCGCTCTCACCACCCACTTGAGTGTAACGGTGGGTGGTACGCTCTCAGTGGCCGGCCTCAGCACAACCTCCCACACCTATGGCTCCCAGGCGGACAATGTGACCGAGTTGGAAGTTGTAACCGGCGACGGCCGACGTCTGCGCTGTTCCGCCAACAGCAACTCTGCTCTGTTCGACTCCGTCCGCTGCGGACTCGGACAGTTCGGCGCGATAACCGAAGCGCGTCTCCGGCTGCGCAAAGCCCTGCCCAACGTGCGATCGTATGGGCTTGTCTACGAGGACATCCTTGTCCTGATGCAAGACCTTGAGCTGCTTGCGCGGGACGAGCGCTTTCAGTACATCGACGGATGGTGTATGCCGGTCGTCCGAAATTTGTGGCAGGTCTTGTCCGGCGAGTTGTTCGCCCACCGTTTCTTTGTCGTCTATCTGAGTGTGGAGTGGGACGAGACTCCCCCTCACGAGGAGGAAATGCTGAGCGGTCTCCACCATACCTTCGTCGCCAACCGCTCCGATTATTCCACTCTGGAGTTCGTCACCCACAAGGAAACGAAGCCCCTACGGAGCAGGGCAGACTTCGATTGGACTAACCCGGGGACCCATGGGGAAGCGGGTTCACGCCGCCTTAATTGGTTCGACGACTGGAGCCAGGCTCATCCATGCACTGAGGGGGTGTTGCCCTGGGATGCTTTCCCAAAATTCATGACGGACGTGGCCTCCGAGCTTCCTGGCCCTGTGGCGCGCAAGGCGCGAATAATGCTCGGACCCTTCAGAGGCGAGCGATTCCGGGCGCCTCTGTTCATGCGCCCGGAAGGAGAGATGCTGATGGGATACGGCATCCTCATAGAAGCGCCTCCGTCGGAAATGGAAGAGGTCCTGCCGATACTGGCGAGGGAAAGCCGGCGCATCATCGACGCAGGCGGCAAGCGCTACCTCTCGGGCTGGCTGGATTTTGACCGCCAGGAGTGGCAACAGCACTATGGAGACCTGTGGGTGCGGATGCTGGAGTGGAAGCGGGAGTTCGACCCTCAGCACATCCTGAACCCCGGCGGGATTCCTCTGTCGCCGTAACCGCGCTCCCACTCTCAGGGGACGCAGGGATTGGCGCCAACAGGGTGAATTATGCCGAAATCGGCCAATAAATTATATAAAGTTACAGAATTACATCAAATAGTCATACCTAAGTTACATCTATTATGCTAAATTAGTTGGAGGGTATATCCGCAAGATAAGACTCTCTCGTGCACCCTGCACAAATCAGGTCATCATAGGAGGATTAAGCTAATGGCAATGAATAGTTTGGATGGGCTGCAGGCCCAAATCATCGCCAGGGCCGAGGAGGACGAGGGATTTCGGACCAGGCTGCTCGCGGCTCCCAAGGCCACAATCCAAGGGGAATTCGGAATTTCCATACCGGAGAGCGTAAATGTGGAAGTGCACGAGGACGGCAGCAATACCGCTCACCTGGTCCTGCCCGCCGTTCACCTCGCCGAGGATGAATTGGCGTTGATCGCCGCCGGCCAGGGTGACGAATATGAAGACGACCCATATGCGGGTTACCCGGATAGATAGGTGAAGCTCCTTCTTCCCGGAAAAGAAGGTGCGCCAGTTGTGGCGCATAGGCTAGGTTCCGGCTCCACATCCCTCGAACCAATGGGGCGATTACGGCAAAGTTTGCGTTAACCTCCCTGCCGAGCTTCACATGCAGGTACACAAAGACACCCGTTAATACGGCGTACCTAGTTCCACCTCCCACGGGCAGGCCGGACGAAGTCGGTCTCCGGTTCGCTACTGGAGGACAGGGGCCGGACGGTGATACTGGTGACGTTAGAGGTAACGATCCCAGAACCTCAGGATGGTTGGGTAGTCCCAAGTAGAGCCTGGATCGTCAAATAAGGCCCGCCCACAAACCCTTTTGGACCCCGAACTGATATCTCAGCCGCCCCGCCAACGGATAACAGAATGCCGGTGGAGGAAATGGTCGCGCCATGGGCTGGATGCTGCACAGGTCCTGGACTCATTGCTTCGAGGGATAGGCACAAGGAAGACAGGGACTGTTGGAGGTGGTGGAAGGCTCATTTAGATGACGCCTCCGGCGCGGTCGGCAGGTCGAATTATTCCACTCTACAAGGGAAGGCTACAGGTTGCTAATCAACCGCATGTTTCGCGAGCGGGCGTTACGGCGGCGTGGCCGGCAGGAACCGCTGGACGACCGACTGCAGATCACTGCGCCCCACGAGTGGTTGATAGTGGCCGGGCTGTGCGTGATGGTCCTGGCGGTGATGGCTTTCTCTGTGTTCGGGCGCGTGGAGCGCACTGTGTCCGTGGAGGCGGCACTGGTGCTTCCGGGTGAGCGCCATTATCTGGTTGCCCCGGCTTCGGGCACCGTAGAGGACGTTTTCGTGGCAGTGACAGACACCATAGCGCCAGGGCAACCCGTCGCTCGTATTCGGCCATCCGATGCGCAGCATTGGGAGTCGGTGATTGTGGGCGTCATAAATGGTTTGGAGAAGGGCGATCAGTTGGAAGAAGAGGCCCGGATCGAGTTGCTGCAAGCCCTGCTCGTCGCCGGATCGGCCGCGTCATCCACAGCTCAGATGGAGGTCGCCAGCCCATATGGAGGCGAGGTGATCGCACTGAACCTGGCGCCTGGGCAGGCGGTGGACGGCGGCGCCTCTGTGGGCCTGGTTCGTGCAGCCTCAACGAGCGGGCCGGAAGTGGTGGCTTTAGTTGCGCCAAGTGACGCCGCCACCCTCAGTGCCGGTATGGAGGCTCGCGTCAGTTTTGGCGGTCCCGACGATGGCGGCAGGCAGGTTTTCCAGGGACGGGTGGCAGAGGTTTCTGCGCGACCGAGTACGCCTCCCAAATGGCTCGCGGATCAAGGTCTTGCCATACTTCAACAAGCGCATCTGCTGCGCGTGGCCCTCGCCGGCAACGAGCCGGACGTTCTCCCGGCTGACGGCGCGGTAGCGTCATTGCGCATTGTGCTGGGACGTGAGTCGCTGGTGTCCCTCTTAGCGTCCGGGAGCGGCGGATGATAGGGTTGCCGTCCCTGACCAAGCGGCGTCGGCGCGTGCATACGCCTCTCATGCTCCAGCAAGAGGAGACCGAGTGCGGCGCCGTTTCCCTTGGCATTGTACTTGCTTACTTTGGGCGGTGGGTCTCCTTGGAGGAGCTCCGAGAGGCATGCGCGGTCAACCGGGATGGTTGCGACGCCGCTGACGTCAGTCGCGCGGCCCGGCAGTATGGCCTGGAGACGCAAGGGTGGCGAAGAGAGCCGGAGCAGCTCCGAGACATGGATCTGCCGCTAATCATATTCTGGGAGTTCAATCATTTCCTGGTCCTGGAGGGCTTCCGAGGCCCCAATTACCTGGTAAACGATCCTGCCAACGGCCACCGCGTAATCGAGGACGAAGAGTTCGACGAGGGCTTCACCGGCGTTGCGCTCAGTTTCCGGCAGGAGTCGGATTTCCAGACCGGCGGCGCTCGTCCGGGCATCCTCCCCCGCCTGTGGCCCTGGCTAAGGGAAGTCACCGGGCCCTTGGCCTTCGCCCTGTTGTGCGGACTGCTTCTTGCGATTCCCGCCATGACCCTACCCCTGCTTCTCAGCGTCTTCGTTGACGACGTGCTGAGTGGAGAGGAGCCTCCCTCCTGGGGCACGGCGATCATCGCCGGCCTTGCAGTGTCCGGCGCGCTAGTCTATCTACTCACCTGGCTGCGGCAGCGTTGTCTCAGACTGCTTGCGGTGCGGCTGTCGGTGGACCATGCAGACCGGTTCATCAGACGGTTGTTCCGGTTGCAGATGGGCTTTTTCACCCAGCGGTTCTCCGGCGACCTGGCCTCGCGCGTGCAGTTGATAGACGAGATCGCGGTGGTGGCGACGACGCAGTTCGTCGGAGTCCTGATCGAACTAACCGCCAGTGCCGTGTTCCTGGTGGTCATGTTCATCTACGATCCCGTGTTGGCGGGGGTGGTCGCCGCCATAGGGGCGGTAAATGTGGTCACCGTACGCCTGATAACCCGGTCTCGCGTGGGTGAGAACCGCCGCCTTCAACGCGAGCAGGGCAAGCTGCAGGGCATCAGCATGTACGGACTGAGGGGCATAGACTCCATACAGGCGGTCTCCGCCGAGAACGATTTCTTTGCCCACTGGTCCGGCTACCAGGCTCGGGAGCTAAGGGCGCGACAGCGCTTTGCCGAGCTTGGACACGTGATCGCCTCGTTGCCCGGACTGTTCCTGATAGCCGGCAACGCCGCAGTTCTTGGTATCGGGGGCTGGCGGGTGATGGAAGGTGAAATGACTTTGGGCGTGATGATGGGCCTTTACGTTCTTGCCACCAACTTCCTTTTGCCCATTGGCCGCCTCGTCCAATTCTCAGACCTGTTCCAGATATTGGAAGCCAACCTTCAACGGCTTGAAGATGTTCTGGACGCGCCCGAAGATCGATTTTTCCAGAGACGCAACGGCAAGCCCAGCGAAGGGAATGGAGCGTTCGCCAGGCAGCTGCGGCTCAGTGGCCAGCTTGAACTGCGCAACGTGCGGTTCGGGTACAAGGCAGGGCGCGAGCCATTGCTCGATGATTTCAACCTTACTATCGAACCCGGCCAGCGCGTTGCCATCGTCGGCCCTACCGGATCCGGCAAATCAACCCTGGCCCTGCTGGTAGCGGGAGTGCATCAACCTTTAAGCGGAGAAATCCTGCTGGACGGTCAACCCCGCACGGACATTCCCCGTGAGCTCATGACAAACTCCGTGGCCATGGTTGACCAGCGCATCTTTCTGTTCGCCGCGAGCGTCCGCGAGAACATCACCATGTGGAACCCGGAGATTCCGGACCAGTATGTGATCGCGGCGGCGAAGGATGCTGACATCCATGAGGACATCCTGGCCAGATCCTACGGCTACGATTCCGCCGTTGAGGAGGGTGGGCGTAATTTCAGTGGCGGTCAAAGGCAGCGGCTCGAGATTGCCCGCGCTCTCGTGGGGAATCCGTCGCTGCTGATTCTCGACGAGGCCACCAGCGCGCTGGACCCGGTTACGGAGATGCGCATCGACGAGGCCCTCCGCCGGCGTGGCTGCAGCTGCCTCATCGTGGCCCACCGGCTGAGCACCATACGCGATTGCGATCTGATTGTAGTTCTGGAAAGGGGAAAGGAAGTGCAGCGCGGCACCCATCAGGAACTCATGGCCGATGCCAAAGGACTTTATTACCGGCTTATAGAAGCGGAGTAAGCGCATTGGATAACGTGACGCTGGAGAGGCGCGAGACGGACCGGCTTCTGGAACTTGCGCTTGCCCACGGAGAACGATTTATCGGCGGGGGCAATCGCCCCATCCGCCTCTCGGACCCGGACACTCTTTGGATCGTTGTCCAAGGCTCAGTGGACGTATTCGCAACCCGGCTCAGGGAGGATGGTGTTCCAACCGACTTCAAACACCTGCTGCGGGCCGGGCCGGGCCGCTTGCTCTTTAACGCACCCGAAGAGGCGGGACCGAGTGTGCTGGTGGCCAAGGGATTGCCGGATTCTGAGCTGCGGCGGATTCCCCTCAACTCCCTGGCCACAGCCGATCTTCAGGCCGAGATAGTTGAGCAGGCGGACACATGGGTCAGTGATCTCTCCGAGTCCATTGCAGACGACGTTACGTTCCGACCGCAAATGGACCTGGAGCTAGCACCGGACGGCGCTGACGAAGTTGCCGGCGGCACGACCATCGCTGTCCAGTACGGCGTGACATGGGCATTCAGCGAAGGCGGAGACATGCACTACCTGGGCACTGAGGAACTGGATCAGTCCAAGTCTCTCCCGGTTCCCATCACCGCCTTTAGCTGGGTGGTCCAGGGACGAACGGCCGAGGTAATGGCCATCAGCACATCGGAACTGCACCGGGAAGGACGGCTGTTTGCAGCCCTAGCCGAGTTCAACTGCCTGGCCATGGGGGCCGACCGGACGAACCGAGCACTGCTCCTGGCCGACGTGTCCAACCTGCAGACCGCCAGCGCCCGGTATCGTCGGAGAAGCGCGGAACGGGCGCGCCGCAACCTGTTCAGCGTCGTAAGCGGCGAGCTTCCGGCCGAGGATGATTCAGGCCTTCTGCGCATGCTGGAGCGCATTGGCCGCCATGAAGGGATATCTTTCCGGGCTTCGACGCAAGCGCAACGCCGGGCCTCTTCCAGCGAAGACACGACGTTGGAAGACATCCTCAACCTGTCGGGGGTTCGTTTCCGTCGCGTTGCCCTCAAGAGTAACCATCGCTGGTGGCTGAGCGATAGCGGGGCCATGCTTGCCTCGTACAAACAAGACGGCGCTCCCGTAGCGTTGATTCCGGGCGCTTCCGGGCGATACCTGATGGTCGATCCCCACACCTCGCGGTCCGTGCGGGTAAACGCCCAGCGCGCCGCTTTGCTGGACGGGACCGCATATTTCTTCTACTGCCCCCTGCCGGACGAACATACGAGTAACGCCGCCTCGCTGTTGGGGATGGTCTTCAACAGGGTGCGGAGTGATTTGGCGCGCTTGGTGGGAGCGGGAATTCTGTCGGGACTGGCCATGCTGGCGCCGGCGGCATTTCTGGGAGCAATTGCAAGTCAGGTACTTCCATCCGGCGATCTGAGCGCTCTGGTGATGTTGACGGCGGCAATGTTGATGGGAGGGCTGGCTCTTGCGTTAGCGCAGATGGTGAAAGGGACCGCCCTGATGCGGTTGGAAGGCCGAGCCGTCGCGCGCATCAGCGCAGCGCTGTGGGATCGGATGCTGGTCCTCCCTTCATCGTTCTTCCGACGCTTCACCGTTGGTGACCTGGGAAGCCGGGCCTTGGGATTTCAACAGCTGCGGGATAGGGTGGCAGGCGTAGTTGCCGGATCGATGCTCACGCTCATCTTCCTTCTTCCCGCCTCTGCCCTGATGCTCGTCTACGATTCAGCGCTGGGCGGGCTTGGCCTGGGCGTAGGTGTAGCATCTCTCGCCGTGACGCTGTACATAGGTATGCGGCAGCTGCCGCACTACCGCCGGTTACTCGCTGCCTCGCGCCGGTTGACAGGCGTGCTGCTTCAACTCATCAGCGGCGTAGCCAAGCTGCGGGTCGCCGGAGCGGAAGAGTCGGGGTTTGCCATGTGGGCGGCCCACTACCGGGAGCAGAAGCAGATCGAAATGCAGTTGGGCAGTCTCAACGAGCATCTGATAGCGTTCGTTTCCGCCATGCCGTACTTCGCCATAGCAGGATTGTTTGTGGTGGCCTTGGAGCGCAGCGAGCATGGGCTTCCCGTCGGCAGCTTTCTGGCGATATATGCCGCGTTCATGATCTTTTACGGCGCCGTAGTCCAGTTCGGTCTGTCCTTCTCCGCCATTGCAGCCATCCTGCCTACCGTCGAACAGACCGCGCCCATTCTCGCGGAGCGCCCAAAAAGGTCAATTGCCGACGCCCCGGTGCTGGAGTTGCAGGGCGAACTGCGCATTGACCACGTGACCTTCCGATACACTGAGGATGGCCCCCTCGTTCTCCAGGACGTATCACTGTATGCCCGCTCAGGCGAGTTCATTGCCCTTGTGGGAGAGTCCGGCTCGGGGAAAAGCACCCTGCTCCGCCTGGCGCTGGGGCTGGAAAGTCCCCTGTCCGGCGCGGTGTACTACGACGGACATGACCTGGAACGGCTAAACCGGCACGCGCTGCGTAATGGCGTGGGCACGGTGATGCAGGATGCCTCACTGCGACCCCAGACCGTGTTGGACAACATCATCGGAACAGGCAACGACCTGACTGTGGAGGATGCATGGCGCGCTGCGCGCCTGGCCTCTGTGGACGAGGATATTGAGGCAATGCCAATGGGCATGTATACCGTCACGTCGGAGGGTTCGACCGCATTTTCCGGCGGTCAGGTGCAGCGGATCATGTTGGCCGGAGCCTTGGTGCGAAACCCGAGAGTGATTCTCTTGGACGAAGCCACCAACTGGCTGGACAACGAAACTCAATCCAGCGTGATGGAGCAAATCGAAAAACTGTCCGTGACCCG
>VXLM01000064.1 GCA_009841605.1 Dehalococcoidia bacterium | reverse complement strand
GGGGCCCTTGCCCATCGACACGAGTCCGGCATTGCACGCCAGGCCGTCCAGACGGTCGTGATTTGCAGTGAACTCTGCGACGAAGTCCCGGACGGACTGAAGGTCGGCGAGGTCTAGCCGCATGACCTCGTGGCTGCCCTTCAATCCGCTGAAGCTCCGTGCTGCCTCTTCGGCTGCATCGGTTCTCCGGCAGGCCAGCACGACGTGTCCGCCCTGCCTGACCAGCTGGCGAGTCGTTTCGAGGCCGACACCGGAGTTGGCGCCGGTCACAATGTAGGTCTTTCCGCTCAGGTCCTTCGATCGGGTCGCTTCGTCGAGCGACAGTTTCTTGCGAAGCATGGCTTCCTCTTGGTTGAATTCGTGCCCCCGTCCGCTGGGTGGCGTCAACTATAGGATTCCCCGAAGATGCCGTCCAGCCCAAACCCGTGCTCGGTGGGAGAATCTAACATTGCATTGCGCCCCGGCCTAATGGGACTCCTACCCCTCCAGCCGGAACCTTAGCGCGCAAGTTCTTGAATTTATCAAGTCTGGTGGAGCAGAGGCGTGGTCGGAATCCCTCGGGGACGTGTCAGTTTCATTTCTCAAACTGAACTCAATTCGACCAATTTGCTCATAGTGTTGAAATTCCTTGAGGTAGAGATTACTTTGAGTTGCTTCTCAAAGAAGTTGTTTGTGAATTTGGAATCACTGTGCTTTGTGTTGTAAAGAGTGTACAGGGTGTCATCAATAAGTTGCACCGTATCAGGTGAAAAATCAGTGAGCAAGAAATTTTCTCGTTGCTCTCTGCTTGGACACTTGCGAAAAAGTGAGAAATAAACTCTTGTGTTGTCGACATTGACAAAGGGATTTTGCTCAAAAATCACTTTGAATTGCTCTGCAGCCCGGGCTATGGCAGAAATATTAGCGCCTATTCTCTCTCTTATTGCATCGTGCACAAGCGTCTCGATTTCTGCGCGTTTCAGTTCTGACTTGGCAATTACATTTCCAGTTTGAATATAAGTTTGTACGTCTCTCAACCCAGCCTCAGATAGTATGGTGCGAAGGGTTGCCATGGGGACTTTGTTTCTGCCATAAGGCATGACACCGCGCAATAGAACAACATAAGTTCTCATATGGTTCTCCATTCCCCTAAGCTGGCCACAACCTTCTCGAAACCCAAGAACGAGGCGCTCCCGCCGTCGAGATGCGTCAGAAGTTGCCCGTGCCGATCAGACCCTTTTTCACGTGTGCTTGGGTCAGCTTTATACCGCCCCCCGCCTCGTCAGCCTGTACCGCAACGCGAAGGTTCCTGATTTTATCAAGTCCGGCGGCCCGGATAGTACCAGCGCCAAGCCGGCAGCGCATTCGTCCACGTCGAAGACAGAGTCTCACTAACCCTCACGGATACTCCATTTGCTGGCATACGTCACCAGCCCCAACTTGCGGGCAACTGCTAGCGAGGCGTCGTTGGACCACGACGTGCTGTACAGCGGAACGCGCCCCGAGGCTCGAATCGCCACCGCCCACCCTGCCGTAACTTGCGGACCGAGTCCACGCCCACGAAACGCTGGTGCCGTTTCCAGACCGGCTTCCGCCGCTGTGTCGGAGCGCCACGCGCTAAAGCAGGCGCTAACGGCGTATCCTTCCTCAACAAACGCAACGATCGGCGTTCGAGATGGGATTTCGCTCGCAGTCCACCCGGTGAAATGGTGGTCTAACGACTCTATGTCCCTAATGAAGACCGTCCCGGAAGGTTGAACGATCTCCTCCGGGAACGCGAAAGACGGCCCTGAGTCAACCTCGCCTCGAAGCAGCGACGTGTACCGTTCGGCATGCACGGGCGCATCCCGAAAGTCGGAAACTGGCGGCTCTTCACGAGCAAGGCCGTCAAGTTCATCCGCGATATTCTGTGGCACGTCCACTCGCACAGCCCATGCGCAGCTTTCCTTTCCTCGAACGAGGCGGAATAGCGGGCCCAGCCATGGTTCCTGGCTGCTCGTTCCGCCGATGCGTCCGTCGGCCGTAAGCACGAACTGATTCCGCAGCTCGAAATCGGGTAAGTTCACCGTAGAATGCACAGGGACACTCCCCTACTTCATCAGCTTGGAGGCCAGCTCTACGAAGTCGTCCACGATGATGTCGGGCTGGTACTCCGAGACTTCGGTGGGTAGTCCGTACCTGTCGACATAGGCCGCCCTGAAGCCGCATGCTTGGGCTCCCAAGATATCGAACGAGTGCGCGGCAACCATCATGATCTCCCCCGGCTCGCATCCCAGCCTCTGTACGGCTTTCCGGTAGATCCCGGGCGAAGGCTTGAATGCGTCAACCTGGTCCACCGATATGATGGCGTCGAACGTTATCGGGACGTTGTTGTGGAGCAACTCTTCCAGATACCACTGTTCCCCATTCGAGAGTGCCACCAGCTTGTATCTCTGCCCCAGCGCCCGCAATCCTTGAATGGCGTCGTCGAATGGCCGCAGCCCCTTGTACGCCTCCATGAATTCCCGGACCGCTTCGTCGGTGTATCTGACCTTGTGCTTCCTCAGGCAGTAGACGAACGCCCGGCGGCAGGTCTCAAGGTAGCCGCTGTGTCCCAGCATCAACAGGTTGTCCTGGTACTGCTCGATGCGCTGCCGGTCCCGCCAATCGGCGTAGAACGCCTCGCCCGACATCTTGGAACCTTGCGCCGCAAGGAAGTCTCCGACCGGACCGGTCAGACTCCCCGTGAGGTCCATCACGGTGCCGAAGATGTCGAATGCAAGATACTTCACCCCTGCAAAACGTCCGTCAGCCATGTGATAGTCCTCCTGAGGAAACGCTTCCGTTCACCCTGATCAGAGTCTGTCGAAGGATCATGGTGCTGTTCATGGTTCTAGACCGGCTTACCATGTTTTCTGGAGCACTCCCCTATGCTTCCTCCCATGCCGGCGAGGGCCGGAGGAAGCCACGCAGGGCCAGGCTGACAGGCAAGATGGTAGCGGCGAGTAGACCCATGAGAGCCATGCTTGCCCGGATGCTGAAAACGTCCGCGACGCGGCCAAAAGCAAGCGGGGCCGCGAACGAGCCGATCTCATTGGTGGTGTAGAAGAAACCGTACATGCGGGAGCGACGCGCCTGTGGCACGAAGCTTGCAACCGTGGCGTAGAGCGACGACGACGTGCCGTTCAGCCCGATTCCGAGCAGCACCATTAGTGGTGCCATCGTCACCATCGGCGCGTAGATCGTCGCGACCAGGAATATCGCTGCCGACGCCTTGGTAACCCACACGATGCTGATGAGGCCGTGACGTTCGCTGAACCAACCGCACAAGTACTTGCCGAATGCGCCTCCGGCGAGCAGCAGGATGAGCATGATGAAGATCTCGGTGCTCTCCATCCCCCGGTCCTCGAGGATGAAAGGCACGAATGTGAGGGCAGCCGCGCGGATAGCGGAGTCGATGAACCCCACGACGCTGAGAATCTTGAATCCGGTGATCGGTTTGTCGGTACCGTCATAGGCATCGGCTCGCTTCGATTCCACCGGCTCCGGTCTGTCGATTTCGACGCTTCTGCGAATGAACATCAACGCGAGGAAGAAGGCGATCGCTCCGATGCCGATGACGAGCATAGTCCCGCGCCAGCCGTAGGACACGGCAACGACCAGGGCGAACGCGGGTGCTGCCATCTTGCCGAGATCCCCCGCGAAGTTGACGGTGCCGACTGCCGTTGCTCGAGCCCTACTGTCGTAGGCGCGGGAGACGATGCCTGACGCCAGCGGGTGCTGCGTGCCGCCGCCAAGTCCGCCGAGAAGCGTGAACGCCAGCAGCAGAACGAAGCTCGGCGCGAGGGCCATGGCGATGAGTCCCACGGCGACCCACAGGTTTCCTCCCACGAGCAGCCAGAACTCCCCGACCCTGTCGGCCATGAAGCCCACAGGCACCTGCAGGACGGCCGACGCCGCGGCGTACAACGACTTGAGCATGGCCACTTCCGTGAAGGTCAGGTCAAGGTCGTCCTTGATGAGTGGAAGCAGTGGAGCATACAGGGCGAAGAACAGATCGCTCCACACGTGTGTCGCCGAAGCGAAGAGGAGCGTGCGACGCGCCTGAGGAGCCCGCGTCCAGAACCTCAGAGGGTTAATCATGGAGAGTTACGGAAGGCCTCATTCAAGGGATCTGCCATGGAATGAGCGTTCGGCGTGATCGAAGCGAAGCACAGGTCACTGAATACGGCCCATGAGGTCGGCGGGAGTGTGCGGTCCAACATCGGCAACGAGATCGCCTGCCGGGCCCCACCTGTCCCACATGTTCCAGAGCAGTACGCCTCGCACGCGGGTACCCTCCAGGTAATAGACGACGCCTTCCTTGAACTCGTCCTTCCAATCGGGGACGATCTCCATGCCCGAGTCGATGTGTCCCATCACCTCGTAGCCCAGATCGAACATGTCCGACCAGAAGTACGGCACGTTGCTGAATGGCTCTCCCTCTCCAGCCATCGCCTTCCCTGCGGCGGCTCCCATAGTGTTGGCGCTATCCTCGTGCTCGACGCGAATCCTTCGCTCTAGCACGTCGTTGCAGTAGTTGGCGACGTCGCCCGCGGCGTAGACATCAGGGTGACACGCATTGAGGTTCCCGTCGACCGATATGCCGTCATCCACGTTCAGCCCGGCCTTCCGGGCAAGCTCGACGTTCGGCTCGATGCCCAGGCCGGCGACGACGCCATCGACGACGATTTCCCGCGAGTCCGACGAGTCGTTGGACGTTACCGTGACCGTCACGCGGTCTCCCCGCGTCTCGACATTGGAGACGACGTGCTCGGCCAGCACCTCCACACCGTGCTCGCGGTAGTAGTCGTTGAGGAAGGAACTCAGATCGGCGGGGTAGATGCTGCTGCCTATCGATGGTTCGGGAAAAACCATCGTGACGCGCTTGTCATTGTGCGAGAGAGAGGCCACGATCTCGGAGCCGATGAAGCCGCCGCCGATCACCAGGAATTCGTCCCCGCTGTCGGCCAGCGCCCGCAGACGGCGATAGTCGTCCACCGTGCGGAAGTAGATGACGCTGTCTCCTCCGAACGGCAATCGTCTCGGCGATCCGCCGGTCGCAAGAAGGAGCTTGTCGAACGTGTAGCTGGCTCCTTGGTCGTCGGTTACGGACTTGCCATCGAGGTCAAGGCCCTCAATCCGGCGACCAAGGTGAAGATCGACCCCGTCACGGGTCGTGTCGCGCTGGATGTCTTCCAGCGACTTCCCGTGCCACAGCCCCTTGGAGAGATGGGGCCGGTTGTACGGGACTTCGCTCTCGTCGCCGAACAGTGCTATGGAGCCGTCCGTGTCTACCTCCCGGATTCCCCCGATGGCGGAGTCCCCCGTCATGCCTCCTCCGACTATCACATACTTATAGTGCATGGCCTCCCCCTTGCCGCGACGCCCATCATGGATGAGATTGCAGATCTAGGCCCTTGCCTCTTCGAGCTCCTTCTGCTGCTCGACGGCCCTATCGACAAGGTGTGTCGGCACTTCCTGGTATCGGTCGAACCGCATGGTAAAGGTGCCCCGCCCCTGGGTCTGTGAGCGCAGGTCGGTAGCGTATCGCATCATCTCTGCCTGCGGCGCCTCAACCTCGATAGTCGTAAACCCGTTCCCTTCGGGATTCATTCCCAGGATGCGCGCGCGCTTGCTGTTGAGGTCGCCCATGACGTCTCCCGTATCACCGTCCGGTACGAGGATCTGGGCGTACATGATCGGCTCCAACAGCTGCGGAGTCGCTTGATTGATGCCGTCGGAGAAGGCATTGCTGCCCGCGATCTCGAACGACACGCCAGACGAGTCGACCGGGTGGAAGCTGCCGTCGTACAGCGTCGCCTTAACGTCCACGACGGGGAACCCGCCGATGACACCGGAGTCGAGGGCCTTCACGCATCCCTTCTGCACAGACGGGATGTACTCCCTCGGCACCGCTCCTCCCACCACTCTCTCATCGAACTCGAAGCCCGAACCGCGCGGCAGGGGTTGTATCTCAAGGTAGACCTCCGCGAACTGGCCGTGCCCTCCGCTCTGCTTCTTATGACGATAGTGGGAGTTCGACTGCCGGCTGATGGTCTCCTTGTACGGGACCTTGGGGGTCATTAGAAGGATTTCGACGCCAAACTTGCGCTTCATCTTTTCGACCGCAACGTCTACGTGAACGTCGCCAAGTCCGCCGAGCAGAAGCTCCGCGGTGTTCGGCTCGCGGGTCACGCTCAGACTGGGGTCCTCTTCGGCCATGCGGGAGATGGCGTTCGTCAGCTTGTCCACGTCGGCCTTCGACTTGGGGAATGCGGCCATCGAGAATACGGGCGGAGGGAATTCCAGGGCGGGTAGCGTGATCGCAGCGGATTTGTCGGATAGGGTGTCTCCGGTGAGGGCGGAGTTCAGCTTGGCGAGCGCGCCGATGTCACCGGCTGCCAGCTCATCGACCCCCTCCTGTTCCTTGCCTCGAATGGTGTACGCCGTGCCGGTGCGTTCATTCTCGTTTCGGTTGGCGTTCCACACTTGCGAATCGCTCTTGAGGGTGCCGCTGAAGACCTTGAAGTAGGAGAGCTTGCCCACGAACGGGTCGGCGGAGGTCTTGAACACCTGCGCGGCGAGCGGGCCGGAGCTATCCGCAGCCAGCTCGATGTCCTCCTCGCCCCTTTGAGCCGTGTGGGCTGGACGGTCGGCTGGAGACGGCAGTAATCCGACAATTGAGTCGAGCAGCTCGTCGACACCGACCCCGTTGAGCGCAGAGGTTGCCAGCACGGGGATGAACGTCCCTTCGGACATTCCCGCCTTGATGCCGGCGTAGATTTCCTCCTGCGTCAGTTCCTCACCCTCGAGGTACTTGTCCGCCAACTCCTCGTCGGACTCCGCCGCGGCCTCGATGATTCTTTCGCGGGCCTCCTCGGCCTCATCTGCGAGGTCGTCGGGAACGTCGGCATTCGGATCGAGCAGGTTCACAACACCGCTGAAGTCGGCCTCGGAGCCTATCGGAAGCTGGACGGGCACGCACTCCCGCCCGAATGCCTCGACGAGCGCCGCCATGACACGGTCGAAGTCGGAGTTCTCCCTGTCCAGCTTGCTCACGACGATCAGCTTGGGCAGGTCTCCGGCCATCTGCCACATCTGGATGGTGCCGACCTCAACTCCTGACGGGGCCGAGACCAGCACAAGGGCGGCGTCGGCGGCGCGGAGGGCCGAAGCGACCTCGCCCCTGTAGTCGGCATAGCCGGGACTGTCGATCAGGTTGATCTTGTAGTCCCCATGCATCACCGGAAGGATCGATGTCTGAACGCTGTTTTGGCGCTTGTGTTCTTCCGGCTCGTAGTCGGAGGTGGTCGTCTCGTCCTCGACGCGGCCCAGACGGGTCGTCGCCTTGGTCGCGAAGAGCGCGGATTCGGAGAGAATGGTCTTGCCCGCACCGCTGTGGGATAGAAGCACAACGTTGCGCAAGTGGTCGGTATCGTAGGTCGCCATTCCGATCTCCTCTCCGGGTGTTGGATAGATGCGACTGCCAATTGTAGTGAATCAGAGGGGTTCTCCGCAACGGACGCCTTTGCACAACCGCTATCCTCAATCCTGTCTATGTTCAAAGGTCAGCCCTAGAGCGAAAACAGCACCGTCATTCCTGCGAAGGCAGGAATCCATCTTCGGTGCCTCGCCGTCAGTCCCACAAGAAACAGAGAGTCCAACGCCATTTCCATTTCAGGAGGTGAGGGTAACGACCCTCATGAGGTACTCCGACCATAGGGAGGAATCTAAGGTCTTACGTCGTCGACACCGTGAATTACCGACTCCGTCTCGTCCCTACCGCTCCACCTTCAGGATGCTCATGAAGGCTTCCTGCGGTATCTCGACGCTGCCGACCTTCTTCATCCGCTTCTTGCCCTCGGCCTGCTGTTCGAGCAGCTTTCGCTTGCGGGTCACGTCTCCCCCGTAGCACTTGGCGAGAACGTTCTTTCGCAGCGCCTTGACCGTCTCCCTCGCGAGGATTTTTCCACCAATGGCGGCCTGGATCGGCACCTCGAACATCTGGCGCGGGATCAGGGTTCGCAGCTTCTTGACGAGGTCCCTGCCACGCTCGTACGCGCCTTCGCGGTGGACGATGACCGAGAGCGCGTCGACCGGCTGGCCGTTGACGAGGATTTCAAGCTTCACGAGCCTCTCGGCGCGATAGTCGCTCAGCGAGTAGTCCATCGAAGCGTAGCCCTGTGTGGTCGACTTCAGACGGTCATAGAAGTCGATCAGCATCTCGGACAGCGGCATAGAGAATTCCATCATCACGCGGGTCTGGGAGACCGACTGCGCTCCTATGTCGGCTGACACGCCGTTCCCCTCTGCCCCATTGCCCGACGGCCCGTACTGGATGTACTCCATTCGGTTGAAGACACCCCGACGCTCCGTCACGAGGTCCATCGTCGCGCCGATGAAGTTGGCGGGCACGATGATAGTCAGATCGACCCAAGGCTCTCGGATCTCCTCGATGAGGCTGACTTCGGGCAGTCGGGAAGGATTGTCGATCTCGGTTAGCTCACCGTCCGTGGTCAGCACTCGGAATGCCACGCTCGGCGATGTGGCGATCAGATTGATGTCGTACTCGCGCTCGAGCCGCTCCTGTACCACGTCCATGTGGAGAAGGCCGAGAAAGCCGCACCGGAACCCCGTTCCCAGGGCTGCGGAGCTTTCCGCCTCGTACGTTAGCGCCGCGTCGTTCAACTGGAGCTTTTCAAGAGCGTCGCGAAGGCCGAGATACTCCTCGCCGTCGGCGGGATACAGTCCGGCGAAGACCATCGGCTTGAGAGGCCGATACGCCGCGAGCGTCTCCGCGGCGGGATTGTCGGCCAGCGTGATCGTATCACCGACCGGGGCATCACCGACGGCCTTCAGTCCTGTCGCGATGTACCCAACCTGCCCCGCTTCGAGAGCGTTCGCCTCGACCGCGTCGGGACTGAAGTATCCCAATTCGAGGGCCTGGCTCTCCTTGCCGTTTGACATGATGCGGACGCGGCTGTTCGGAAGAATCTCCCCGTCGCGCACGCGGACGTAGGCGACCACACCTTTGTAGCTGTCGTACTTGGAATCGAAGATCAGCGCGCGAAAGGGCATTTCCGGTTCGCCGGTCGGAGGCGGAACACGTTCGACAACGGCATCGAGCAGTTCGGACACCCCCGTCCCCGTCTTTCCTGAAACGAAGAGAAGCTCCTCCCGCTCGAACCCGAACGCCTGCATCACCTCCTCTGCAATGCGCTCCGGCTCCGCCGCGTCGAGATCGACCTTGTTTATCACGGGAATGATCTCAAGGTCATTCTCCAGCGCCAGGTACACGTTCGCCAGCGTCTGCGCTTGGATGCCTTGCGTGGCGTCCACGACAAGCAGAGCGCCCTCGCAGGCAGCTAGGCTCCGCGACACCTCGTAAGAAAAGTCGACGTGGCCCGGCGTGTCGATCAGGTTGAGCTGGTACGGTTCCCCGTCCCTGCCCTTGTACGACAGGCGCACGGCCTGGGCCTTGATGGTGATGCCCCGCTCGCGCTCAAGCTCCATCGAGTCGAGCACCTGCTCGACCATCTCCCGCCTGTCGAGCGCGCCGGTGACTTCGAGCAGCCGGTCAGCAAGCGTCGACTTGCCGTGATCGATGTGGGCGATGATGCAGAAATTGCGTACGTACCGCGAGTCCATGCTATTGATGGTAGCACGGCAACGCCGAACGGGGAATCTAAATTGAGTGACGGTATTCCGCTCTTCGCTCAACACGCATTCCGTTCTTCTTTCTTCTTTCCTCTTCCTTCTTTCCTTCCCCTGCACACCGACCCCAGCACGGAGTATGATATGGCGGCGCGTTTCGACGCCCACACGCAGAGACACAAAACTATGAGGAAGGAGACAAAACATGGCATTGGCAACAGCGAAGAGCACGGCGAACGCAGTATGGGAGGGATCGCTTCTGGAGGGAAGCGGACAGGTAAGCGCGTCCAGCGGCGCGTTCAGCGATCAGGCGGTCTCATGGGCCGCGAGGACCGACCGCGGCATCACAACCACCAGCCCGGAAGAGCTGCTCGCATCATCGCACGCGGCCTGTTACTGCATGGCCCTGTCCAACATGCTTACACAAGCGGAGACACCACCGACCAAGCTGGAAGTAAGCGCAACGGTCACGTTCGCGCAGCAGGAAGTCGGCTGGAAGGTCGCAAGCAGCGCCCTCACCGTCACCGGCACGGTCCCCGGAGCGACCGCCGAAAGCTTCCAAGAGGCAGCGGAGGGAGCCAAGGACGGCTGCCCCATATCCGCGGCCATCGCCGGCAACGTGGAACTCAGCGTCGAAGCTACGCTGGCATAGGGAATTAGCCGGGCGGGGCTTCGAGCCCCGTCCCACACATCCTGAATGCCGTTCCGATACTGGAAAGCATCAGTAAGTATCGTCGTGGCGATTCTCGTCGTCACTGCGGCGGCTTGTGGCGACAATCCTCCCAACATCGGCGCGACCGCCGAAGCTCAAACAGCGGCAAAACTCGATGAGCAGACGGCCATAGACGCGGACGTTCAGGTAACCGTAGAGGCTATTCTTACACTAACGCCGACGGTGACTCGAACGCCGACGCCTACCCACACACCCACGTCATCTCCGACACCGACAGCTACCTTTACGCCAACAATCACACCCTCTCCTCTGCCCAGCCCGACGGTCACGCCAACCTCCGAACCGTCGGCCACGCAAACCACTGAGCGGAACTCTGCAGCGCCCATCGCGTTGACCAGGTATCTGTCAGGGGATTTCACCGACTCCGATGGAGACGGAATGACGGACGTAGCAGAGAAGAAGTACGGTTTCGATCCGCTCGATGCCTTCAGCTTTCCCCAAGAACCCGAACTTGCAGCAAACTACTATTCTGAGTTCGGCATTCGTCTATCCACAAGGGAGTTTCCGGAGCCCTCGTCAATAGGCGACCCATCCAACAGAATCAGCTACACATTTTCAAATGCCTTTCCTGAAGAGGCGGAGAGCCAATACAGGGAATTTCTGAAGCGAGTGTTCCCTATTCTGTACGAATATCTGGGCCCGCCGGCAGAGACTTTGAATGTCTTCATCGACAATGTGAGAGAGGAATACGAAGCTATTGAGATAACTGACTACGGACGTACTCTGCTGACCGATACGAGCTTTGTACCCAGGCTGATCGTCCATGAGATGGCGCATGCTTGGAAGGGCAGGTACACCATAACCCCAGACAAGAACTGGGATTATGATACCGCCCTAAGTGGTTTCGAAGAGGGGATCGCCGAGGGGATGGCCTTTGAGATCGTCCACGAGTATGTGTGCAGCTATCCTAGCGATCCCGCGACCTTGCTGCTCCTGGAAGAGAGGCCCAATCAGTATTGGAGTGTAGGGACTGCTTTCTACGACGCCATCAAGAATCTCAGGTGGACGGGAGCAGGTGACTTTTGGAACCCTCCGAGCGGAGCAGAAAACAGATACTCCATTGCTGCGACAACCGTCCAGATGATGGTCCGAGAGAACCCCAATTTCATCAAGGAGTTTATGTCGCTCTACTATCAAGCGATTCGGGAAGATTCGGACTGGCGTCCCAACCGAGAAGATGTGGTTAATTTGTGGGAGACTGTGGTTCCGGAGCTAAACGGCTATCCGCTCAGTGAGTATCTAGACACTCTGCCGGTATTCAACGGAAGAGAGCTTGACGAGGGCGCTTACGTATTGCTGGCTATTCGATCATACGGGGAATTTGGCGATCAGTTGTTCGCTCTGGCCTATGCAATTCCAGGTGGAAAGTTGTGGGACATGTCAGACGAAGATCTCAAGTATGTCCCCGAGTGGATTGCGACAAGCCGTGGGGAAAATGGACTACATTACATTGATACGCAACGTTCCCCCTTCGTCGTGGAAGTCACTGACGCATACGGACAGGAGTACGCCACCTACGACTTCAAAACTGAATGGGATAGGTATCCTGATGGCTCTCCGGCCGGATTCGGATGGTCCTACGCTGAAGAACTGGAGATGGACAAGTTTCCTATCGGACTATACAAGGGAGCGGTGACCTTCACCGATTATGTCGAGCACGACGAAGGCGCCAGGGATAGTTACTATTTCTTCGGCCTCGAGGACTTCGAACAGGATCGAGAAACCGAATACGTCATCATGATCGGGATAGACGGGATGGCGGAGGGTACAGTGGAAATCACTATCGATGGTGAAGCTCACACCGCCCCGATCAGCAACGGCGTGGCCGTTTTCAGATCGACCGAGTGGCGGTTCGATATGCAGGGAAGGTTTCCGATCACCGTTACCGATGCCAAATCGGTATCAAGGAGCTACTACAGAACACTCATCGAAGCTGGCACTATCCACGACTATTTCCAACACCAGTTCATCATAGTAGATACCGACTTCGATGGGATAGAGGATCAGTTCGAATGACTGCCCCACGTCAGTAGCAGCGAAACACTTTTCACCGATCGAGGGCTGCACCCCACCCATGAGCACGGACAGAACATGCAGGCTGTGAGACATTTGACGCTCGTCCTCATGACGGTCCTCGTCGTCACTGCGGCGGCTTGCGGCGACGACCCGCCCAACGTCGACACGACAGCCCAACCTCAAGTAGCGACCATCCTCGATGGGCAGGCTACGCCCGAAACGGCGACACCGGTTGAGGATCAGGCCGCGACGAAGCCCGCCATAACGCCTACTTCCGTTCCCACGTCAACGCCCACACCGCTTCACACTCTCACTCCCACCCCGACCCTAGTCCCTACATCAACGCCAACGCCCACGGCGTCTCCGACTTCGACCGCAACTCCTACCTCCACCCTTACCCCGACCTGGACGCCGATCCCCACAAACACGCCAACAGCGGCCCCAACTCCGACCAATACCCCAACCGCTACTCACACCTCAACACCGTCGCCCTCACCGACGCCAACTCCTACTTCCACCTTCACACCCTCTCCGTCACCGACTCCGACTAATTCGCCAACTCCTATTCCTACCTCGACATCTACGCCCACTTCAACGGCCTCACCCACTCCGACACCTACAGCTATGCCGACTTCCACACCCTCTCTACCCTCTCCAATGCCGAGCCCAACCTACACTCCAACGCCCACTCCCATACCCAAACCCTGCGCCAACGGGACTACAGTGCTCAATCCGGCTGCCAACCCCGGTTTAGTGGAAGACTGTTTGACTTTGCTGGAACTAAGGGATGACTTAGCTGGTGACGGTGCACTCAATTGGAGTGAGGAACTTCCGTTAAGACTATGGGAGGGCATCACACTCGGGGACAGTCCACATAGAGTTGTCAGCGTCAGACTAGTCAGGAAGGGCCTGAACGGGGTCGTACCTTCAGAGTTTGGGAAGCTCTCCGGACTGAGAACTCTCAAATTGAATCTCAACGAACTCAGTGGCGCCATCCCTCCAGAACTCGGGAACCTTGAGAAGCTGCGGGTTCTGGATCTCAGTCGGAATTCGTTGTCCGGGGAGATCCCCAGCAAACTAGGAGAGTTACGCAGCCTGCGTGAACTATTGTTGCCCAACAATAGGCTGATCGGAGAGTTTCCCGAACAGCTAAAGTCACTCGGGAGTCTCGCAACGATGACCCTTTATGGGAATGAACTGCGCGGTTGCATTCCCGATGAACTTAGAGGTGTTGCCGGCTATTGGGGTCAATTGACGTACTGCACCAGCACACAGTCAGACAGACCTGAAGTAGACAGACCCGAACAGCGTGAACCCATATGGTCGGAAAGATCCACCTTCACGGAAAGACCAGTATTGAAGGGCGGCATCGATCTGGGTGTAACCTACATCGAGCGTTTGCCGCGTTATCAGAGATACCGACTCGCCTACTTCCGTGGAGGTGACTGCCCCTATCCATACGATGAGTTCAAGGGCGCCGTCGTTTGCCCGTCCCAGGAAGGTATCAAGCGATGGCCCGAACCGGGACAATCCATCGAACTGACTGCTTACGTGTGGAATCTCGGAAATAGACCGTCGGGGCCATTCGACTATGAATGGAAACTGGACGACGAGACGCTGGAAGCAGGCAATCACGAAGGCTTAGAGTCAGGGAAATACACTGAGTTCACGCTGTTGACGGAGTGGCCCGGCGAGGAAAGCAATCCCACCGTCACATTCTCCGTCGACACTCAAAACGAGATCGAAGAGCTAATCGAAAACAACAATGTCTTAGTCGACTGGATAAAGGGCTACACCCTGGGATTCTACTTCAGCGCCGAGGCCTACGAGTCTCTCTCACTCTCCACCAGGGTAGGAACGAGATTCCAATCACCGGAACACTGGGTCCACCAGAATATTGCCCGAATGAATGAGACGTTTGCTGAGTACGGCCTGCAAGACCGCGTACGGGCTGAACTGTTCCACATAGCCAAAGCTAGAACATTGCACCATACCCATGAACTTCGGTGGTACATGGACGGCTGGTGGGGCATTTGGCACGAAGATACCTATACCGGCCACAGGGTGGATAACTTCGACCTATGGCGCTACCCGGATCGTCCCGACATAGAAGACGCTCTGATTCACGAGTTGATGCATCAGTTGGGAGTGATTGATCTTTACAATCTGCAAATGGACACGAGACACGTACAATTGCCGGACGCTAACGACCCTGATGAGCGAGCCGGATGCGGCAGAAGATACTGGCGCGCCGTGTGGGACTGCTACAGATTGCCCGAGCACATCGGTGACATAATGGCGTCGCTCCGACCCTTCATGGGACCGCACACTGCCGGCGGACTGAGAACGAATAGCGGACATCGCCGGGGCTTCTACGGCGAATATCTCTACGATACGCCGGAAACTACGGTCTTGAAGATCGTCGATCAGGCTGGCAAAAGCCTGCCCAACGTATCACTTCGCCTATTCCAGTATGAATACAAGCCCGGCGAAGGACACGTTCTTGACGCGGTGCCGGAGTTCGAGCTAACAACCGATGCATCGGGAAGCGTTGTCTTGCCAAATCGCGGCATCACCGGAATCGTCACGGAGACGGGACATCAGCTCAAGCCGAATCCCTTCGGGGTGATAGACGTCGTAGGCACCAATGGCACATTCCTCATCGAGATGGAAGGCGCCTGCATCAACTATGAATGGCTGACGGTCACTGAGTTGAATCTCGCCTACTGGCGCGGTCACACCGACCAGGCGGTGTTCACGAAGAAACTTCGCTGCCCACCTCCATAAGCACAGTCGCAGTTCATTCTTGATGCAAGAATGAGCCGCTCTCGCTCCGTACCTACTCCTCCACCACCGCGATCGCGTCCATCTCGAACAGGAGCGACGGCAGCACTAGTGGTGCCTGCACCGTGGCTCTCGCGGGCCTCGAAGTCTCGAAGAATTCGTTGTAGACGGCGTTCATTTCGGCGTAGTCGCCCATGTCGGCAAGATAAAGCGTCGTCTTGATGACGTCGTCGAGCGTCGCCCCGACGGCATCCAGGGCCGCGACCATGTTCTCCAGCGTCTTCCGCACCTGCGCCCCGACGTCCCCTTCGCCCACAACCTTCCCATCGGAATCGAGGGCTATCAGTCCGGCTGTCGTAACCAGGGTACCGGCGCGCACCACCTGCGAGTACGCCGCCAGCGGCTGTGCCAGTGTGTCGGGATTAACTTTCTCGATCTTCATTTCCGCCTCCAAATTCTCAAGTGCGGCAAGTATAGCCGACAACACTCTTCCCGTCATTCACCGGGGACGGAAAACTGTGCTATCCTCACTCGCAATCTCGATAAGGACAGATACATGACGAACGTGCCGGACGGGATGCAATTCATCCGCACCAAGGATCTCGCGGCAGAGCGTGACGCGGGCGGCTCGTGGTACGAGGTCGTCGTGATGGACGGCCGCAATCGAGTCGGCCTCATCTGCGCGCTGCCCGGCACCCCGCCTGACCCGCACATCCACCCCGACTACAACGAGTGGTGGATCAACCTCGGCGGTACGACGCAGTGGCAGATCGGCCAGTACGAGCCTCTGCTGGCCGAGTGGGGCGACATCGTCATCGCGCCCGCGGGCTACTGCCACGACATCCGCTCCAAGGGCGCCGGCCTCGCCCGCCGCCTCCACGTATCGACGCCCAACAGCAACCATGACATAAGGGGCGTCTCTCCCACGCGCTTCGTGCCTATCGACTACGGCCTGCCGATGCCTAATCTCCTGCACACTCGGTTCGCAGACCTGCGCGAGAGCAACGGTCATGAAGCCGCGTGGTCTCAGGTCGTCGTCCATGACAGCCGCAACACCGCCGAGATCATCAGCCAGCTCCCCGAATCAGTATCCGACGAGCGTACCCCTTCACGAGACGAGTGGTGGGTCATGCTTGCAGGCGAGGCCGTCGTCCATACCCTCAACGCCGACCTCCACACGACCGAAGGCGACATTGTCGTGGCCGAACCGGGAACGACATACACCGTCGAAACCACCGGAGATATCCCCTCCGTCCGTATCCTCGTCACCGACACCAACGCCTAGCAGCCGAAGGAGTCAACCATGAGAGCCGCAGTCCTCGAGCAGCCAAAGGTCCGCGTCCCCGTTAGAGACCTCGAAATCCAGGAACCCGGCCAGGGCGAGGTACTCCTCGATATGGTAGGCGCAGGCGTGTGCCACAGCGACTACCACTTCATCGACGGCCACATGCAGCCGTGGAGCCTCCCCTGGGTGCTGGGCCATGAGGGCGCGGGCGTCGTCCGTGAGATAGGACCCGGAGTCACGAGCGTCGCGCCGGGCGACAAAATAATCCTCTCGCTCGACGCCATGTGCGGCTACTGCCGCAACTGCTCGCTCGGAAGTCCGGCCCTGTGCGAGACGTACCCACGAGTGCCCGTAACTCGCATGACTCTGGACGGCCAGCCGACCTACCATATACGCCCCACCTTCGCCGAGCAGACCATCGCGTTCGCCGATGCGTGCGTAAAGGTGCCCGACGATACCA
Organism: Dehalococcoidia bacterium; assembly: GCA_009841605.1. Lineage (GTDB taxonomy): Bacteria > Chloroflexota > Dehalococcoidia > Lucifugimonadales > VXLM01 > VXLM01. Next base: position 18,547 of record VXLM01000064.1, on the reverse strand, counting down.
ACCTCGTGGTTGGCTGCCTCATCAGCTGCGGCGTGATAACCGGCGTCGGGGCCGTGGTGAATCGAGCAAAGGTAGAGCCGGGAGCGAGCATGGCCGTCTTCGGCTGCGGCGGCGTCGGGCTCAACGTCGTGCAGGGAGGCGTCCTCGCGTCGGCGGGCAAGATAATCGCCGTCGATACCGTCCCCTACAAGCTGGAACTGGCCGAGCAGATGGGCGCGACCCACTTCGTCAATGCCGCGCAGGAAGACCCCGTGGAACGTATCAAGGAGATCACTGGAGGCGGCGCGGACTACGCCTTCGAGGTCGTCGGCTACCCCGCCCTCGTTCGGCAGGCGCTCGATTCCGTGCGTACGACCGGAACCGCCGTGGTCGTCGGCGTGATGCCCAGCGGCCAGAATATCTCCATCGAGGGGTGGCACCTACTCCAGGACCGCGCGCTCATTGGCGCGTTCCACGGCTCCGCACGCGCACGCGTCGACTTCCTGTGGCTCCTCGACCTCTACAACCAGGGCAAGCTCAAGCTCGACGAGCTCATCTCACGCTCCCGCCCTCTCGACGAAATCAACGAGGCTTTCGACGACATGATCGACGGCACCGTAGCGCGCACCGTGCTCGTCTTCGACTAGTCGGCGTATGCCGGCCGAAAATGCCCGCTTACAATACAAGTCTCTAAAGGGATGTCCAAAAGAGACCCCGTTCACCCTGAGCTTGTCGAAGGGTGGCAACGCCGCTCATGGTTCGACAAGCTCACCACGAACGATGACCCTTCACACACCATCTTACCCGTCCTATCCCAGAGCCCCCGGCTCCTCTCGGAAAAGGGACTTCACCCTCTGCCAGTCAATCGCGACCAGCCCCAGCGCCAGACCGATGTAGAGGAACGCGAAGCGCAGGCGATCGTCCGATTCCGGGAAGAACAGGTGCGCCGCGAAGAGCAGCAGTAGGATCGCGCCCGCGTTCCAACTTACTACCCGCTTGGCGATCAGCATGAGCGCTGCCGCGGAGACCGCCGTCGTCAGCAGGAATTCTACGGTCTGCCTGTCATCGAGGGGGAAGCTGAGGATCTCGCCCACCGATATGCTGAAGATCACTGCCATGCTGCCCACCAGCAGGGTTAACTGGTTGACCGATGACGAGATCAACGTCGTCAGCCCGGCGACCGGATTCGTCCTCAGGCTGAACAGCACCGCCACGATGATTTCCGGCGACTCCGACGCCAGCGGGGCGATCCACTGAATGAGGATGAATTCGTCGATACCGAAGCTCTCTCCCGTCTCCACCAGGCTGTCGACGAAGGGTTCCGCCGCTATCACGATCACTCCGGCTGCGAAGATGAAGAGGAACACCACCATCGTGCGACGCCACCTGACCGGCAGGGAGGCTATCAAGGCCGCCGCGCCGATGAGTTTGGGCTCCTGAACTTTACTGGTCGAACTGAGCCAGAGATAGGCGATGAAAAGACCGATCAGGCCCAACGCAAGCAGGATGTGGACCTGCTCCATGAAGAAGACCAGCAGCGTGACCACGGTGACGATTGCCAGCATTCCTATCTCGAGGCCCATTTCGCCGCGCATGTCGAGGGCATGCCTTCGCTTTAGCCAGAAGATGAGGATGACCGCCGACCAGCCCAGGCCGATCAACAGGCGGTTCGATCCGGTAACGTTGGCGGCGACTCTTGAAGTTTCAGTGGTGACTGCCCCGGAAACCGTGTCGAACGACGAGCCGGCGTCCCACGCCAGCACCGCCTCGATGGCGTATTCGGGAAGAACGGCGATGAGAGCAAGCACGGCGATTGCCAGCGACGCGGACACGTCCAACTGCGCGACCTCCGCGGCCCACGACAGCAGAAACGCGCCCGCGATGATGCCCACGCCAAAGACCGCCGCCGCTACGATCGGATCGACATCGACGCCCGAAAAACGGACTACGGCTCCGGGAACTCCCAGCAGCAAGAGCACCACGATGGTCGTCCATAGTTGTGACTTATTGAGCCGTTGTCCCGATTCGGAGTCCTTTGTCAGAGTAGCTGTCCTTGAACAGGCGTTAGTGAGTGCCCAGTAGTGCTCCGTTCACCCTTCGACAGGCTCAGGGTCACGATTCTTGGTTCGATCGATCTAATGGACGCCCTTCTGATGATCCCTCGCAGTGGAAGTGTATTTATCCATAGCGACAGAGGTCAAGACCGGAGCTAATTCTTGATCTTCCGGTGGCAGCACAAGGTCCCGTTGACACCATAAGGCGTCGCAACTACACTCCGAACCCATCAAACGGAATCGGAGCGAGGATACATGAACAACATCGGCGTATACGAAAGACTCGGCGTGCGACGCATCATCAACGCATGGGGCGTGTCAACGGAGCTTGGCGGATGGGCCCAGACCGAAAACGTGACGAAGGCCATGGAAGAAGCCAACCGAAGTCCTGTCGAGATGCGGGAGCTCCTGCAGAAGTCGGGCGACTTCATCGCCGACCTGCTGGGAGTCGAGGCGGCCTTCGTGACTTCGGGCGCCGCCGCGGCACAAGCCCTTAGCGTGGCCGCCTGCATGGCCGGCACCGACCCCGACCGGATCGCACAACTCCCCGACACAACCGGCATGAAGAACGAGGTCGTCATCCAGAAGCGCAACCGCTACATGTTCGACCGCTGCTACACCCTCACAGGAGCCACTCTCGTCGACGCCGGGGACGACGAAGGGACGAGCGAGGACGACCTGGACGCCGCCATCGGCCCGAACACGGTAGCCGTGGCCTACTACATCCAGCCGCCCTTCGATGACGCCATCGTTTCGTTGGAAGACACGGTCGCTCTCGCGAGATCAAGGGGCGTTCCTGCGCTTGGCGACGCCTGCTCGCAAATATACCCGCTCGACTATTTTCGTAAATGCGCGCAGTCTGCCGATCTCGTGACGTTTGGGGCGAAATACATAGGAGCGCCGCACTCCGCTGGATTCGTCTGCGGCAAGCGCGACCTCGTAGACGCCGTGTCGGCCCAGAGCTTCGTGGCCTACCACTATGACGGCGGGAAGGCCATCGGTCGCGCCATGAAGATCGACCGCCACGAGATCATCGGCGTGGTCACGGCCATGGAGGACTGGTTCACGATGGACCATGAAGAACGCTTCTTGGAGTACGATTCGCGGTTTGCCGCCATCGACGACGCGCTCCGAGACGTGGGCGGCGTGAACACCCGGCTGGTTGACATTCCCTACTATATACCGCAGGTGATGTACATCGACCTCGACGAGTCGGTTGTAGGCAAGACGGCGGACGAGGTACACGCCGAGCTCGACGCCGGCACTCCTCGCATCTGGGTAGGGTCGGTTGACGGCTCGCTCACCGTGGTCACCAACTGCATGAACGACGAAGAGACCGCCTTCGTGGCTGAGCGCCTCCGGGAGGTATTGGGAGGTGGGTAAAATACTCCCTCTCCCGTTCGTGGGAGAGGGCTGGGGTGAGGGTGATTCCCTCCACGTGCTAGACTAACTCACATTCCTGCCCGCAAATAAAATAACCGCCTATGAAGAAGGATAGTTCTAATCTGCCCCCCGACATACAAGCCCATATCCTCGAGCTGGCCGAAAAGCCCGAGGACGAAACAAACACCGATGACATACCCGAGGTCCTGGACTGGTCGAGCGCCAAACGAGGCGTGTTCGTCAACCGCATGACCGACGAGGAGACGACATTCATGACAGAGCAGTAGCGGTTTACGCTCAGTAATCGAGGGGTCGGCAAACGCCGGCGGCGTCCATTCTGCATATGTATCGATGGTCGAAATAATTGAACAGGAAAAGGTTTACAGCCAGCAGAATGAGAAACACGATAAGAAAGATTATCCTGATTCGACGTTTAGGGTCGCCCTGTCTCATTCCCTCAACTACGCCACCAAATACTCCTGCGGCCTGTCCCTCTTGATGCGGTTGCCGTGTGTATGGCCCGCCGCCTCTATCGTCCGGCAGATCGCGGGGTGCTCATCGGCAATGAGCCCCATCCACGCCACGTCGAGGTAGCTGAGCGTCCATGTGCCCTTGAACGCCGCGCCCGCCGCCTTGCTGCCAACGGGGCCTCGTACGTGCGGTTCGAGTTGAACGGTGGGTCGAGGTAGATCAGGTCCACCGAGTCGAAGTTCAACCCCCGCAGGATGTCGAGGTTGTCGCCCGTCCAGATGGTCTTGTCTACGAAGTTGGCCGGCATGGTCGTATGCTACAAGGAAAGAGAACGTGGAGATATAGTCCGAATTGGAGGCGATCATGGCGTATCCAGCGGCCCGGATGTCGCTCATGGGGTGAGGGAGCAGTGCTTGGCACGTCGATGAAAAATTCTCGTTTTTTTTGTAACATTCCGTAACATTTTGTAACATTTGGACGCCTGCGCGTAGGCTGGACCGTTGTCCGGGAGAGGGTCAATTCCCTGGTTGTGCCGCGCTTCGCGCCGGGACGGTGTAATGGATGTCGTAGACACATAGTAGATTATAAGTTCTTATGTGTCAAGTCGAGCTTGGATCGAAGGAGTGTACTACGTCGCTGAAGTACGTCACGCAGTGGGACGGCCTTCGCCAGGCTCAGGCTGAACGGACTCTTGTGAATTAGTCTACGGGTGAACGGGTTTCACGGAATACTCGATGGGAGTTTCAAGACCATGAGACGCCAACGCACCATCTACTTCAACGACGCGCGGCACTTCTACCTGTTCGTATTCGAGCCGCCTATGCGAATGGAGGACATGTGGCGTCCTGTCGACGAGGTGGCCGGCACGGGAGTGGACACCCTCGTCTACGGGGTCGCCCGGGCCGACGGGCTGTTCTACCCCTCCAAGGCGGGCAAGTCGTTCCGCAGCGACGTCGACGATATCGACAACGCGATCTACTGGAAGGTGCGACACAACATCCTCTCGCTGGAGGAGCAGGGCGTGGACATCCTACAGGCACTCGCCGACCGCGCTCACGAGCGGGACATGGAGTTCTTCGTCAGCTTCAGGATGGGCACCTACGAGGGCGTGGGCAGCCCGGAGGCCGACCCGGCAGAGGGAGGCAGCGGTCTGGCCAACGCCGGCGCGAGGGAGAACCAGCTTCGCGTCTTCGAGGAGATCGTCACGCAGTACGATCTGGAGGGCATCGAGCTCGATTTCGGGGCGAGTCCCGGCGGGATGCCGCCCGTGCTGCTCGACGAGGACGTTGCGGAGTACACACCGGTCCTGACCGAGCACGTGCGCCGCATCGCCGAGATGACCCGGGACGCCGGTATGCAGGTGGGAATGCGCGTCCCCTGCATCGAGAGGGTCTGCGCATCGCAGGGATTCGACGTTCGGACGTGGCTCAAAGAAGGGTTGGTCGACTACCTGACGCCCATGATGTACGCCAACCTGCATCTCGATCCGCAGATGCCGATGGAGTGGGCTCTTGAGGCCGCCCACTAGGTCGATGTGACCGTCTACGGGATGCTCCAGCCGTTCGTCGAGGAGGGAAATCCAGGACATAACTACGACGCACACAACACCCCGGAGATCATGCGCGCCGCCGTCTCCAACTACCTCGCCAAGGGTGTCGACGGCGTGTACGCGTGGTTCCTTGACTGGCCTCTGCGCGCGGCGGAGCGAAATATGCTCACCGAGATGGCCAACCCCGACCTGATGGTCGAGGCGAATAAGCAGTACCACCTGTCCCGCCGCACCGAGCCCGCCGCTACGCTCGGCTATGACACAACACTTCCACTGGAGATACCACAGGCAGAACAGGGACGCAGATATGCAATTCCGGTCTTCATCGCGGACGACATCGAGGGCAAGGCCGACCGCATCAAGAGCGTCACCCTTCGGATACGAGTCGGCAACACGGTGACGGCGGACACCATATCCGTATGGCTGAACGGAGAGTCGCTCGCAGACGAATCCATCAGTCGGAACACGGGCGCATACGTCCGCATCCCCGTCTCCCCCCACCGTATCGAGCACTACAGCGCCCAGTGGATCGAGATTGCCCTGTCATCCGTCCGCCCGAAGAAGGGTGACAACGTGGTGGAGGTGTCACTGGACGCGCGGCCCGCCAAGCTCGGCGGCGGCATCACCATCGACGATCTGGAGATCGTAGTCGAGTACGGCGTGTATCGCACGAGAGGTTAGTCGGGGGTAGTTACGCCGCTACACAAGGTAGAGAGTTTTATCTTAACCCCTTTCCTGCACTACCCTCAAGTGGCCCCCTTCTGCCCCCGCGTGAACCTCGCGATCTCCTTCGCGTAGGCCTCGCGGCCGTAGACCTCTTTCTTGTTGTACATGCGACTGGGGTGAGGGATCAGACGTAGGCTGCGGTCTTCGAGGGGGAGCTTAACGGGGGCGTGGCCTCTTCGGTGGGACTCCCGGATGGCAATGGCCATTTCGAGGACCTTGAGGCCGTTGTCTCCGTTGCCTCTAGGCTCAATGTCGTGGTCGAGCGCGTCGATCATGGACTGCACGGTCGCCCGCTGGCGGTTGCCGGGGTTCTCCCACCCCTCGTCGTCGATCTGGCCAAAGCCTCCGTGTACGCCCTCATCGTCGGAGAACGGGGCCTCCACCTCCATCGAGTTTATGAGCGTCGGACGGGACTCGTCCGGGTCGTGCGTGTACATCCGCACGTTCATGTTGTCGCTGGTGAACCGGCCACGCTCGCAGAGCACCTCGAAACCGTAGCGTCCTGTGTCGCTGCGGTGGAGAAATACTTCGACGCCGTTGACGAAGCGAATGTACCCCGCTCCTCCCTGGTCGTACTCGCTCCATGGATCCGTCGCAACCCACCCCGTTATCCAGTCCACCTCGGCATCGTCGGCGAAGAGTCGTGCCAGGCCGAAAATCTGGCAGCCGCCACCGGAGAGTTGCGTACCGCTCCCCTGGTAGAAAGCGATGCTTCGCACAGCGCCGATCTCCCCCGCTGCGATCCGATCCTTCGCCTCCCAGTAGTAGTGGTGATTGCGTTCGAGGTCGCCGCAGCCGAACTTGATGCCACGCTCCCGGCAGGCGGCGACTATCTCGTCGGCGTCGGAGAGTCGAGCGGCAAGGGGCTTTTCGGTGCAGATGGAGGGTACGTCGTGACGTACGGAGTCCAGAACGACCTCGCGATTGGCGATGACGGGCAGAACGGCCAGCACGATGTCCACGTTTTCCTTGCGCAGCATCTCGTTGTAGTCGGCATATCCCGGCACGCCGAATCGCTTGGTGAAGATGTCGAGATTCTCCGGGTCGGGGTCGGCTCCGGCCACGACGACGGATCGCCGGTTCAGGTTGTAGGCGCGGGCGTGCTCTGTTCCCTTCCTGCCGCACCCGATGGCAGCGACACGGTAAACCTTATCGGTCATAGGGTTGCCTCCGGGGGCACAGTCTACGTGACCGGCAGCGAAAGCGCATCACAACGCGGTCATATGAAGACCCGGTCGTCGGGCGAAATTTTGAGGAGTCCATCATCGATAAGGGCATCCAAGACATCCTGAGGGGTGTACGAATGATCCCCCGTAGCAAGTCGCTGCGTGAGAAAGTCCTTAAGGTCGGCACGCGACAAGGACGTGCTCTCCTGTGCCAGGACATGGCGGAGCGCCTGCGTGCGAAAGGAGCGAAACGACCCCTCAAAGGCAGGTTGCCGAGAGTAGTGTCTGCTACGACGGTTGATGGCCCTATCACGCAGCTCAATTGCGCCGTAGTCGAACAGGGCGTATCCCCACTCGCGCGGGTCGTCGGTCCACACGGCTCGGCGCGCGACCTCCATGATGCGACTATCGGGAACATCATCCTCGCCAGGAAAGAAGAAGTACAGGTAGACGCGCCGGATGTTGGTATCCAGAAAGGGCTCGGCGCACCCGAAGGCAAAGCAGGCGACTGCCCCGGCGGTGTAAGGACCGACACCTGGGAGTTGCATGAGTGTGGCGGGGTCGCGCGGAAATTCGCTGTCGAGCTCGTTCACGATCACGCGGGCGGCTTCTCTAAGGCGCAGCGCCCGGTTCCAGTAGCCGAGTCCCTGCCAAATGCGAAGTAGGCTGGACTGCGAGGCGGCGGCAAGAGCTTCGAGCGTTGGGAACTCTCTGAGGAATTCTTCGTACTTGGGAAGAACGCGGGAGACTTGCGTTTGCTGCAGCATGACCTCGGATACGAGGATTTTGTACGGATCGCGGGTGTTACGCCATGGCATGTCCCGGCGGTGATGGCGGCCCCATTCGAGGATCAGGCGTTGAAAGTCGGAAATTTCCATCGGAAGTACACCCTATCGGTTTGTCGAGAGAGGTCGCAATACACCCGGAAGGGGCAGGTTTGAAACCTGCCCCTTCGTGTCGATACAGCTAAGAAGCCTGCTCACAACATTCACGTATGACTGCAGGGTATAATTTCAACGTACCCTCGCGCAGGTGAAGACGCATGTCAGACCCATTCACCCATCCGGATACGCCTTTCCCGATCGGAGTCGAATACTACCGGGGCGGCGCTCCAAAGCCGGAGTGCTGGGACGAGGATTTTGCCAACATCCGGGCGGCGGGTTTCCGCATCGTGCGCAGCGCGTCGTACTGGAACTGGATAGAGCCGGCGCGAGACATATACCACCTCGACGACTACGACGTGATGTTCGACCTCGCGGCCAAGCATGGCCTTTCGATGTGGTTGGACGTGATGTTGGCGACGCACGGGGCAGCGCCGGAGTGGATGACGCGGGACTATCCCGACTTCCGAGTGGTGAACCACCGGGGACACACCTACTATTCTAACTCGCACCCCGCATATCCACAGGGCGGAATGATCCACTGCTACGACCACCCTGTCTGGCGAGAGCGCGGGGGCAAGCTGCTCCGGCACGTCGTAGAGCGGTACAAGGACCATCCGGCCACCTTTATCTGGGGAATCTGGGACGGCATCGCCCTCTCTTCCGCGTGGGTCGACCAGGACGGCGGGTATCCCTGCTACTGCGAGTACTCCATCACTAGGTATGTGGTCTGGCTCAAAGAGAATTTCACGCTGGAAGAATTCAATGAGCGAACCTTGCGGCGCTACCGCCGATGGGAGGACGTAGAGCCGCCGCGATCGGACAACAACGTCCTGGAAATGCTGTTGTTCAAGCGTTTCAACTACGAGAACCTCGCCGGGCACCTGCAGTGGATGATCGCGGAGGTACGCAAACTGGACACCGTGCACGAGACACGGACGCACGGCGCGGGGACTCCACGTCCGTGGGACGAGACGTGCGCGCGTTACGCTGACTCGTGGGGAATGTCGATGCCCTCGAACAACCTGCTCACGGGCGAAGACCCGTACAGGATCGCCGAGCGGGCTTTCGTGTTCGACTGGTCGCGTTCGATTGGGAAGGGCGGACGCTGGTGGAACGAGGAGATCTACTCCGGTATGGCGCGTGGGGGAGTCACGTGGAAGAAGCAGACAGACCCGCGCGAACTGACGACGCTACTCTGGATTACGCTGGCTCACGGGGCGGCGGGAGCAATGTTCTGGCAGTACCGGCCCGACCACGTCGCGTTCGAGTCGCCGGGATACAACCTCGCGACTCTGGATGGCAGACCGACGCCGAGATTGAAGGCCGTCTCAAAGGCAATTTCGCAGATCGAGGGGCTCTCGGAACACCTACCCCTGCGTGTCCCAAAGGCCAGAGTCGCCATCGTCAATCATCAAGCGTCGCAAGACCTCTTCAGTATGAACGACGAGAACGACCGGTTTCTGGCCGACTTGCGCGGAACGTACAGGACACTGTGGTCGAACGGCATTCCGGTTGATATCGTGACTCCGTCACAGGACTGGGATGGATACGATCTCATGCTTCTCCCGAACGTCGCGCTGATGACCGAAGAAGTGCGAGACCGGATAACCCGGACGCTGGCCGAGAGTTCAACAGTGAAGATCGTCGCCGTAGGGAGCTTCGGGATGTACTCGGACAACGGTCTCTCCAGCTACGATCCGCCTGAGGGTCTTGGGGCGACATTCAGTGTGCGCGTGGCGGATTTTTCGCAAGTAACCGACCTTGACATAGTGCAAGGACGGGCTAAGGTGGAGACGCTCTACGGCACCCTACCCTTCGAGTCGGAGACCGGCTACGCCGTTCTCGAACCGTTGCCGGGGACGGAGGCCATCGCCTCGTTAGACGGGCAGACGGTCGCTACGCGGACGGCGGATGGAAGACTCACATGGTACGGGTTCAGCCTGTCGGCGGGCTTTGGCGATATAGGCAGCCCCGACATCCTGTACGGAATCCTGCGTGACACCGGTATTCAAGCTCCGGTGGCCATGGACGGCGACCACGTCATACCAGTCATGCGAGAATCGGCGATGGGGAGGCCATTGCTGTTCCTGTTCAACATCGAGCGACAGGATGCCAACGTGTACTTCTCTCCCCGGTGGGATTCCACCACCGCCCGTGACCTGCTGACGGGCGAGGGCCTTAAGCGAGACGGCGAATATTTTCATATAGTCGTTCCTCAGTGGGGGGTCGGCGTGATTTCATGCGAGTAGATACAAAGCATCCCGAATTGCAATCAGATTGCCATGCCTGAGAGCGTTTTTCTCACAGCCGACTGGCTCAACCTCGCCCTCGTGAACTACAAGGTCGAGCCGGACGTACTCGCACCCTACGTGCCCGCGGGGACGGAAATCGACCTGTGGGAGGGCCGGTGCTACGTGAGCGTCGTGGGGCTGCAGTTCCTCAAGACCAAGCTGCTCGGGGTGCCCATACCCTTCCACCGCGACTTCCCGGAGGTGAACCTGCGGTTCTATGTGCGGCGTGAGGTTGAAGGGGAAGTGCGGCGGGGTGTCGTGTTCATCAAGGAGATCGTTCCGCTTCACGCCGTCACTTGGGTCGCGCGCGGCATCTACAACGAGAACTACGTCACCCTGCCGATGCGAGAGGAGATCACAGCCGATTCGTTCCAATATGAATGGCGTTCCAAGGAAGGTTGGAACAGATTGCGGACAGAGACGCGTGGAGAGTGGAGCGTCCCCGACCTTGATTCCGAGGCGTCATTCGTCGCCGAGCACTACTGGGGTTACGCCGCTCAGCGCGACGGCTCGACGCTGGAATACGAAGTCGAGCATCCGCGATGGCGTATGGCGAATGCTGACGATGTGGAGTACGACTGTGACGTTGCAGGCCTCTATGGGGATGAGTTCGTGGAAGTGCTGAGCCGGGAGCCGGTGTCGGCATTCATGGCGGAAGGGTCGGAGGTGGTCGTGCGGCGCGGTGTGCGGCTGTAGGGGAAGCGCTACTCTACAATCTACTAGGATATTTGCGCAATCTGAAAGTACTACTTGCAATTTGTGCACTTTATTGGTATCTTGGTGTCCATGATCGAGCGCGAAATCACGGGCCGTTTGACGACCCTGTTTGAACAGTATCCCTTCGTGACTGTGACGGGCCCACGCCAGTCCGGTAAGACAACGCTCTGCCGCGCAGCCTTCTCCAACTTAGAATACGTGAACCTTGAAGCGCCCGACCAGCGGGAATTCGCCGAGTCCGATCCCCGGGGCTTTCTCTCTCAACTTGGTGAAGGCGCAATCATCGATGAGATACAGCATGTGCCCGCGCTCCTGTCCTATCTCCAGGTTCTTGCAGACGAACGAGGCCGCAACAGCCTCTTCGTGCTCACCGGCAGCGAGCAGTTCAGGCTGTCCAACGCTATCAGCCAGTCTCTCGCAGGGAGGACGGCGCTGCTCCGCCTCTTGCCGTTCTCTCTTAGGGAACGGCAGCGCATTGGCGCTAGCGACGCGATTAACGACATCCTGTACTCCGGGTTCTATCCACGAATTCTCGACCAGGGACTCGACCCACGGCAAGCGCTCGGCGACTACGTCGAGACCTACGTCGAGCGTGACGTACGGCGGCTGGGCGAGATACGCAACCTTTCAGGCTTCAGGCTATTCGCGCGCCTGTGCGCCGGGCGGATTGGGCAGTTGGTCAACCTCAGTTCGCTGGGTTCGGATGCCGGCGTGTCACACACCACCGCTCGGGAGTGGCTTACGGTGCTGGAAACGAGCTACATAATCTTCCAACTGCCGCCATATCACGCAAATATCCGAAAGCGCTTGGTCAAGTCACCCAAGTTGTACTTCTACGACGTGGGACTGGCCAGCTACCTCATCGGCATCGAAAACGCCGAGCAGGTCGCCACCCATCCTCTTCGCGGCGCTCTTTTCGAGAACATGGTAGTTGCGGAGGCACTCAAGCACCGCTTCAACCGAGGCAGAGAGTCCAACCTCTCCTTCTTCCGAGACTCAAGAGGCCTCGAGTGCGACCTCTTCTATGGCACCGGTCACGGAATCTACGCCATCGAGATCAAGTCGGGCGCTACCGTCGCCTCTGACTACTTTACCTCGCTCAACAGGGTTGCGAAACTGATTCCGGGTATATCATCGAAGACCGTGATATATGGCGGGGCGACACGCCAGTCACGGACCGATAGCGAAGTGCTCCCTCTGGCCGAGCTGAACGGGGCGTTCGAACGATTTGAGGTCAATTAACATATTGCTACGCATTTTTGAAGTAAGGAGCCCAACCACATGACCCTCCAAGACCGTACCGCCCACAACGTCGACCTGCGGACCAACAACATCTTCGAGAAGATGAGGAAGGGAGAGATCGCGTTTGGGTGCCAGTTCAATTCGCCGTCGTCGGAGCAGGTAGAGCTGCTTGGGATTGCAGGGTACGACTTCGTCATATTCGACGGCGAGCATGGGACCTTCACGCTGAGCGACCTGGAAGAGCAGAGCCGCGTCGCGCAGATGAGCGGGCTGACGCCCGTTGGCATGGTGCCGGACGTGGAGCTTCCGACGATTCACTCGTTCCTGGAGCGGGGGATCATGGGGATTCACGCGCCGAACATCACGACGGAGGAGGACGCGCGGAAGCTGGCTGAGGGATGTCGGTACGCGCCTGAAGGTCGGCGGAGCCTGTCGTTCTCCCGGGCGACTCACTTCGGGTTTGGTCCGCCGAGGTCTGAGTACATGACCCACGCGAATTCGCAAGTCATCGTTATGGCGCTGATCGAACACGTCGATGCGCTCGACAACCTGGACGGCATTCTGTCCGTCGAGGGGATCGATTACTACGGCATCGGACCGAAGGACCTCTCTCAGTCGATGGGCCTGCCCGGCCAGATGGAGCACCCGCGAGTCAAGGAGTTCACCAGGCAGGTGACAGACGCCGTTCACGCGGCGGGGAAGAAGATGTCACACGAGGTCTTGGTGGCGCATCGCGCCTCGCATTTCTTCCTGGAGGCTGCGGTGGCGTTCAGGGAATCACGGTTGGCGCAGGGTTGACGCATGAGGAGGGTTTCGTGGCACCCTGGTTCTTTCGTTCACTTGGACGCTACATGGTCACTACGTTTGCCTCAGGGTTTGGCCCAAAAGGTTCAATGATCCGTTCGTGGTGAGCTTGTCGAACCATGAACAACGCACCCTTCGACAGGCTCAGGGTAAACGGAGTGACACTGGCCTCCTTGCTACGGATCGCATCTCTGGCAGGAATCTACAGGGCGGCCCGTTGTATGTGCCCAAGCGAGGGCCTTCGCCTTTGTCATGAAGGGGCCGGGCCATTCGTGCTGCACCCAGATGCAGAGCGAACGGTGAATTATAGCTTTGGGTAACGTGTGCTTTTCCGCGACGTTTGGATTTACACGATAGCTCATCTTATTCCCCCACCCCGCCTCACTTGCTTCGTCATTTTCCTTATAGCAGGATGAGCTTTCCGAAAACTATGAGAAAAAGGGCACAGTTTGATCGATTTCGACTGTGCGATGTCGTTCGTAAGTAGCACGATCTTACTCACAACGTTGTAAAGGGGGCGCAGGTCTAGTCTTCGGCACTCCACTCCGTCAGTGCGGCGCGGAGGAGGCCGAGGTTGTTGCCGATGGCGCGATCGACGAAGTGGTCGGCGCTGGCCTCGTGGAGCTTGGTGGCGACGAGGCCGCTCGTGAGGTCCTCATAGACCGCTATCGTTGCGTTTCCCTGCTCGAGTATTTCGCCGCCGGCGTCCTCCAGAGTCTCCTCGTCTACGGCGAAGACGTGGTTGCCAAGCAGTTCTCGCACTTGCGCCTCGACCGGGTCGATGAGCTTGTTGGCCTCCTCGATGCTCGGGGCCTTCGACGCCCGCAAGTGCTCGGGCGATCAATGCCATCTTCACGGCCTCAGGACGTATTCCGACTACGGAGAGAATACGCATATCCTGAAGTCACTGGTCCTTATTCGTTCCCCGACTCATGAATACCTGCAACAACTGCGAAGGCAGTCTCCAGGCCTGTGAGGGGTTTCTAACGGCGGTGACCAGCGCGCTGCCAACCCGGAAGGAGGAACTTTCTCGCATCACTCTGAGGCTCTGACGAAGTTTGTTCGCTTCCACCCTACTCTCCACGAGTAGATCAGAAAGTTCCTTCGCTCTTTCATCGCGCTTCCTGAGACGGCTTTCCAAGTTTGCGATCTGGAGTTTCAGGGACGACTCAATCGATCCACGGGATTGGCGTCCAAGGACCAAGTAGATGAAATCCCGTTCTAGGTCGTAAAGAGGATAGCGTCCGAGCTTGTCGATGAAACGTTCGTAGAACTCTTCGTCAATTGGAGTCCCTCTAGTCCACTGTTTCACTACATCGAATTCGAGCTGTTGAACGTACTTCTCATAGTGTGCAACCGTGAGTTTGTTGACCCAAGCAGCGGGCCTGAAGCTGTTTGGCCCAATGGCTCGGTGGAACTGCACGAACACGTCATCGTCGAATAAGAGATGCGGCCAGGGGAAGAAGACTTCTCGGTATCGATGCGAAGCTTTGGTACCGCGGTACAAGTTTGCCGCAATGTAGGCCAGACTCCCGCCGTTCGGATTCAGCAGATGCTTTACGGCTGTGAGGGCCGCATAGGGATGCTCCATATGTTCCCAGACGGACAACGAGACGATCCGGTCGAAAACGCCCAGATCCTCGTTTCTCCCAAGGCTGATGTCGTGCAGCCGAAGGTCCAGGCCCTCAGTGAGTAAGTCGTCCCACTCGGGGTATTTTCGAATGTCCAATCCCACCACTTCGCATCCGTAGTCTCGCCTCAGTACCTCGCCCAGGTATCCTCTCCCACACCCGATTTCAAGGACCCGCATACCCTCCTTGAAATCGAGTTCCTTGTTGACCTCCGCGACCTTCCTACCTGCGCTTTCGAGTTCTCCACGCCTCATCACATTAGTCGCCGAGACCAGTTCTTGCGCGGCCCTCTTCGACGCATACTCATCATTGAGACCCATGAACAGGTCCAGGTCATAGCTCAGCAGCTTCATACCACCTCTCCGATCGAGCATCAAACTAAATCATCACACAGTCGAAGTTCAGGCTCAGCATACAGGCTCGCAACTTCTCTAGGAATCCGGCATTTGGAGTTTGATCGATTTCGACTGTGCGATGTCGTTCGCAAGTTAGGACGAACTCGCTCACAATGCTGCAAGGGGCGTTGGATGACGGCTAGTCTTCGTCGCTCCACTCGGTCAGTGCGGCGCGGAGGAGGCCGAGGGCGTACATGCTTGTGCGCTCGCGGTCGGGAGCGCCCCGTCCAGCGGTGTTGAAGACACGGGACTTCGACCGGATGCCGTCCGTCACTGAGATGTAGGTCGTCCCCTTCGCGAGATTCTGGGACATGTCGCCCGGCTCCGGGACGCCGTGAAGGGCGAGTCCGATGTCAGCGCCGGAGCGCGCGCGTACCGCTTCGGCCAGTTTGTCGGTCGTAGCTGACTGATCGGCCATGAACGAGTCGACGTCCGATACGCCGACGCCCGCGATCAGGCGGCGGATCGAGCCGAGGTTGTTGCCGATGGTGCCCTCGACGAAGTGATCGGCGCTGGCCTCGTGGAGCTTGGTGGCGACGATGCCGCTCGTGAGGTCCTCGTACACGGCGATGGTCGAATTTCCCTGTTCCAACAGCCTGCCGACGGCGTCCTCCAGCGTCTCCTCGTCTACGGCGAAGACATGGTGACCGAGAAGCTCGCGCACCTGCGCCTCGACCGGGTCGATGAGCCTGTTGGCCTCCTCAATACTGGATGCCTTCGCCGCGATCCGCACGTCGACCTGTCCGGGATGGGCGAGCACTCCAACGGTTGGGTTCACGGAGCCAGCGATCAGGTGGCCGATGCGGTCGTCAACGTTGCTCTCGCCGAGGTCGCCTACCTTGAGGATGCGATAGGTCAGCGTCTCCGACAGCTGGAACCTCTCGCGCAGGTACGGCACGACCTCATTGTCGAAAAGCCACTTCAACTCGTGGGGAACGCCCGGCAGAGCAATGACCACTCCGCGCGGGTCCTCGACGATGAAGGAAGGAGCAGTGCCGTTCGGGTTGTGGACGGCTATCGCGCCTTCGGGAATGTCGGCCTGACGTTCGTTGTTCGGGGTCATGATGAACCCGCGCCTGCGGAAGCGCTGCTCGATGTCTTCAAGCAATGCGGGGTCGCGCACGAGCTTTCGCCCGGTGGCGTCGGCGATGGTCTGACGGGTCAGATCGTCCTGGGTCGGGCCGAGGCCGCCCCCGGTTATGACGATGTCTGAGCGGCCCAGTGCGCGGTCGATGACCGATTTCATCCTGTCGGGATTGTCGCCCACGATGGTCTTGTAGTAGAGGTCGACGCCGATGTCGGTGAGGCGCCGGGCCATCCACGCCGAGTTGGTATCGACGATTTGGCCGAGCAGCAACTCGGAGCCGATGGAGACTATTTCAGCATTCGGCATATGTCATTTCCTCCGGTCGGCCTGGACGTGGCTTACCTCAGTCGATCTTCCTTCAAGTATTGCCAGGAGCCCATCCGGCACCAGCCGTCCCCTACCCGACTTGAAGTCGTCGAGGGACTTCCAGATAGCCTTGAAGGACGAACCGTCGTCCTCTTGGGCGCAGATCTGGTTGCGTTCGTACAGGGTCTCGTCTGCGAAGTCGGCTTCGTAGAGCATGACGATCTCGTGTCCCGTCTGCCCGTGCACGGTGAAGATGTTTTCGACGACACCCAGCCATCGCACGTTGGTGACTTCCGTGTTTAACTCCTCGGCCATTTCCCTCGCGGCTGCTTCGGCGCTCGACTCTCCAAACTCGATGGTACCGCCCAGCGGTCGGTAGAAGTGGTCTTTCTTGGCTGTGTCGTAGCCTTCGGATACGAGCAGCTTGTCGTCACGTCTGATCACGCACAGGGCGACTGGCCTGACTATGCCGCTAACCATGGGTGTCGTCCCGGTGTGCGTCCAAAGGACTATCAGTCCCCGTACTTGTCGCGCAGCAGGGCTGCCCCGCGACCGAGGGCGCTGAGCTTCATGTAGGCCTCGTCGAAGTCCATGGGGTTGACGCTGGAGGGGGAGAAGCCACAGTCGGGATTGAGTGTGAGGCGCTCCTTCGGGACGTACTCCATCGCAGCCTCCGTCCGGGTGACGACCTCCTCCGGCGTCTCGATGTGTGGGTCGGTGTGGTCTACTACGCCCAGACCGAGCGTCTTGTCCTTGGGAAAGTCCTTGAGTACGTCGATCCCTCCGGCGTCGGGGGTGGCAAGCTCCATGGCGAACCGGTCGACGTTCATATCGCCGAGCGCGCCGATGATGAGGTCGTAGGGACCTTTCGTGCCGTGCTGCCGGTTGAAGTGCGCGTGGCAGAAGTGAACGCTCAACGGGACATCTTCGAGACCTGCTACGGCGCGATTCATGGACGTGACGGTCACTTCTATCTCGTGGTCGACGTCATGTATACCCTCTTTCTCGCGGTAGTCGGGATCGACAAGAAGTCCAAGCCAGGGGTCGTCGATCTGGATCATGTCTGCCCCCAGCGCGGCGAGGCGGAGCAGTTCCTCGTTGATGATGGGAACGCAGGCCTCGACGAACTCCTCGCGGGTCGGGTACGCCCCGGTCGAGTGGTCCGCGCTCCACATGCGCCGCCCGACGGTGTACGGCGAGGGTATGGCGACGATGATCTTCGAGTCGGTGTGCTTGCGCATGAACTCGACCTCGCCCGCCGCCATCGAACGTCGCGTCGATATCCTGGAGGTCACGGCCGGGTACATCAGGTGCGTGAAGGACGACGTGCCGCCCGACGAGACCAGATCGTTGGTGAAGCCGTCGACGGCCTCTGTGAAGACCTTGACGTAGCTCTCGCGCCTCCACTCGCCGTCGGAGATGTAGTCGACTCCTGCGCGTTCCTGCATCCGGATGGCCGACGGGACCACGTCGTCGAGGAGCCTGTCCGCCTCCTCCTCGCTGACGCGTCCGGCCTTTCGGTCCTCGATGAGGTCTCTGACCCACTGCGGTCGAGGCAGGCTTCCGACGACGAATGTCGGAAAAAGGGGATCGGATCGGTTCATGGACGGCAGACCTTCATGAGTGGGGTGAGGCTCATTGTAGCTTGGGACGTTGGGGTGTCAAGGCGTTACCGCCCCGACTCCCCTGCCCTAGATGACCTTGTTCAGTGGGTACTCGATGATGTCCTCGGCGCCCGCGTTGAGGAGCTTGGGCGCAAGGTCGCGGACGACGGCGGGACTCACGACAGTCTCCACCGAGAACCAGTCGGTGTTGTAGAGCCGGGCGACGGTGGGGGCCTTCATGCTGGGCGGGACGGCGAC
>VXLM01000096.1 GCA_009841605.1 Dehalococcoidia bacterium | reverse complement strand
GTTCGAGACTACGGTTGAACTGGCCGACGTTGTGGCAGGAGCGGTCGGAAGGCGCAACAGGGGACGCAGGAACATTCACCCGGCGACCCGCACCTTTCAGGCCCTCCGAATTGCGGTAAACGGCGAGCTCGACAACGTGGAGGCAGGCATCAGAGCGGCAATAGGGACTTTGAGGCAAGGAGGTAGGTTGGTGGTCATCAGCTACCACTCCCTTGAAGACCGGTTGGTCAAGACCCTGCTAAGGGAGGAGTCGAAACCGGTCGACGAGAATCGCTCCCCTACCCTACGACTCATCACGAAGAGGGTGATGAAGCCGGAAACCTCGGAGATCGAGGCGAATCCTCGAAGTCGGAGCGCAAGGATGCGAGTGGCGGAGCGGCTGTGACCGGAGGAGACGGCCAGTCGTCAGAGTGCTACACAAGAGATACAGAAAACGAAAAACGGAATGGCAAACCGAAGCGACAATGGAGAAACCAACATGGTGTCAGACGAGATCGTAGCAGCTATCGACGTAGGTACCACGAAGGTTTGCACCATAGTGGGCCGAAAGGTCGGCGAGGACGGTGTCCAAATTCTTGGCTACAGCACGGCCAAGAACTCCGGGATGCGTAAGGGAGTCGTCTCTGACGTTTCGGCGGCCGAGCGGGCGGTTCGCGTGTCCATCAAGGCCGTCGAGGACAAGACGGGGCACAAGGTGGACTCCGCCTTCGTGGGCGTCACGGGAGCGCACGTTCGGTTCGAGAACCGTCATGAACGGCTGGAAGTCGAGAATCGGAAGGGTATCGTTACCGCAGACGACGTGGCGAGCGCGCCCAAAAAGCTGAGCGAGTCCGTCGACGTTCCGGGACGGACGGTTATCCATGCCAACTCCATCAGCTATACGCTGGACGGTGAGTCAGGCATCCGGCATCCCGTCGGGATGCACAGCAAGGAGATGCAGGTAGAAGCGCACCTCGTGACGGGGGCCAACACGTTCATAGACCGTCTGGTCGACGTCATCGAAGTGTCAGGCGTCAAGATAAATAGCCTCGTCCTCGAACCGCTGGCAAGCGGTATGGCCGTTCTCACTGCAAAGGAACGGCAAAGAGGCGCGGTCATCGTGGATATCGGCGGAGGCACAACGGACATCGTCGCCTTCAAGGGCAGCGGCATCTACTACACCGGAGTCATTCCGGTGGGCGGGTACCAGTTCACCAACGACATCGCCCTATCGTTCAGCACGACGTTCGAGGCGGCGGAGGCGATTAAACTGGAGCACGGCAGCGCGGAATTCCAGCCGGCTTCGGCAGGCGAGCAGATCCTCGTTCCGGTCGTCGGGCGGGACAAGCACCTAAAGGTAAGCCGCCTCGAGATATGTCAACTGGTGCGCGAGCGCGCTATGGAGCTCGCGCGGATGATCAAGGTAAAGCTCGACTCCGAACGGATGGGGGATGTCGAGGACTCGGTCCTCATCCTCACCGGCGGGGCATCCAGTATGCCCGGTTTCGCGGAACTCGTGCAGAAGAGCGTGGGCATCGACGTGCGCCACGGGATCCCGGATGTGCATGGGACCATCCCTGCCGAATTGAGGGACCCGGGCTACGCCACGGCGGTCGGCACTCTTCTCTGGGGACTGACGGAGCACGTCTCGGATGAGGTGGGCTTCGGAGTAAGGAACGGGAACGGCAATGGGCATAACGGCAAACACGCAGCGGAGTCGACCGGATTCATCGGAAATTTGAAGCGCCGGTTTGGCGCCCTCAGGTCGTAGCGATTTTCTAAGTACATTTAAGAAAGGGAGGACTTAATGGTCGTGAACAATCACCCTCAGAACGGAGCCAACATCAAGGTCATCGGAGTCGGCGGCGGCGGATCGAACGCCGTGTCGAGGATGTTCCGGGAGCGACTCCCGGGCATCGAGTATATGGTCGTCAACACGGATACGCAGGCTCTCCTGCGCTCCGACGTGCCGGTGCGCATCGCCATTGGCGAGCTGCTCACGCAGGGCAAGGGCGTCGGTGGCAATCCCGACCTCGGGGCCAAGTCGGCCAGCGAGAGCAGGGAAGAGGTCCATGAGGCCATCCGCGAAGCCGACATGATCTTCATCGCCGCAGGTATGGGCGGCGGCACGGGCACGGGAGCTGCGCCGGTCATTTCCGAGATCATTAAGGAGACGGGGGCACTCACGGTCGGCGTGGTCACCATGCCGTTCATGTTCGAAGGCACCCGCCGGATGCGGACTGCCGAGGAGGGCATCAAGAGGCTCCAAGAACACGTCGATACCCTGCTGGTCATACCGAACGAGCGGCTCCACGTGATATCGGACGAAGAGATCACCGCTGAGAACGCGTTCCGGATGGCAGACGACGTGCTGAGGCTCGGCGTGCAGTCGATTGCCGAGCTGGTGACCGTTCCTGGAGAGATCAACCTGGACTTCGCGGACATTCAGTCGGTCATGCGCAACGCAGGCCCGGCCTGGATGTCGATAGGCTGGGGCAAGGGTGAGAATCGTTCCAAGGCGGCAGCGCAGCAGGCGATCTCCAACCCCCTCCTCGACGTTTCGGTTGAGGGTGCTACGGGTGTGCTGTTCAACGTGACCGGGGGCTCCGATCTCCGGCTGTCCGAGCTTCACGAGGCGGCAGAGGTCATCCAGCGGGTTGTGGACCCTGACGCGAACATCATTTTCGGAATGGCCAATGACCCGAAGATGGAGAACGAGGTCAAGCTGACCGTCATCGCAACCGGCTTCCCGACTTCCGAGAACATGCAGCAGCAGGACGAGCAGATCAGGGCGCTTCTCAGGGACGCCCTAGGCAGCGACGAGGCGGAGATCGACCTTCCGCCCTTCCTGCGGCGTATCTCCAAGTATCGAGAAGAGGCGGCGGTGAGGTAGTAGGTCCGTCGAGCTTCCTACACTCGATGGACTGGAGGGAGGAGTAGGTCAAAGGGGCCGCGGTTTCCGCGGCCCCTTTTGTCGTCTGTGGCGCCCTCCTGGAGCACTCTCCTGCCCCGCCCCTGTTCTCGGTCCGGATACGTCCCTCTCTTCCCCAAACTCCGGCTGGCTGACGACCCTCCGATTTAACTTTCCGTTAATTTATTGCGGATTTTCTCAACGGCACGAGAGCGGCTTATTACAGGCATTCCGTGTCTTTGCTCCACCTGGCCGCTGCAATACTCCCAGCTACGACAGCTTGCGATTTCGCGCTTGACAGACCCAATATCTAGTGGTAGCGTCTTGAGTCACCTGTTACGTGCTGCTTGCGCAATGGGAGTCGCGGACGGTGCCGGTGGTCGGTGATGCGTTGTCCTCATTGCAGTCATAGCCAATCGAAGGTCATCGACTCGAGGGAGACGGTCGACAGCATCCGAAGGCGGCGGGAGTGTACATACTGCGACCGCCGGTACACAACGTACGAGTGGGTGCAGTCCAACTCCCTGCAAGTAGTGAAACGGGACGAACGGCGAGAGGAGTTCAGCACCGACAAACTAAGGGTGAGCATCCTGAAGGCGTGTACGAAGCGCCCGTTGCCGACCGGAAGCATAGACAAGCTGGTCGGCGAGATCGAAGGGGACCTGTACGCGCTGGGGCTGTCCGAGGTACCGTCGCACACGATAGGCGAGACGGTCATGGAAAGGCTCCGGGAGTTCGACAGAGTCGCATATATACGGTACGCGAGCGTGTACAGGGACTTTCAAGACATACAGACTTTCAGACAGGAGATCGACGCCCTCCTCGACCCCGAGGCGAGTGAGTCGGTCAACCAACTCTCCTTCCTCGGATCCGACACGGGAGTGATCAAAGCTCCCTCTTCGGAACGCCGGGGCCGACGCACCAGGCAGGCGGACCCCGGCAAAGGCTAGAAGTTCAGCCTCTGCTTCACCCTTCGGGAATCTGCAAGGTGCTTGGCTGACCCTCTCATCAGCCAAAAAATCCTAATATATACAACCCTAAGCCTATAGATTTCTCAAATTATTCTAGGATAACGTAAAGCAACAAGAGTTCGGGGGTTGGAGGTCAGCCCCCACAAGATATGGTGGAGTAGTTCATACTCCTAATCGGTGACCTCGACGGAAGAAAACTGGAATTGAACCAAACATACACAAAAAACATTTCAATACAAGGGGCAAGCGGATGGTCATAGAAGAGAGACGCGAGGCAGGACTGAGGAAAGGCGCCACTAACGGGAGGATAACCCCGGCCATCACGGATGCCGACATCGATTTGAGCGAAAACGCTCGCGTCGTGCTGGAGAAACGGTACCTCCGCAAGAACGCGAAGGGAGAGATCGCCGAGACGCCCGCCGGGATGTTTCGACGGGTCGCCCATGCGATTGCCGCTCCCGAGTATGCGACTGGCAATGTGGAAGAAGCCATGGACTGGGAGGAGAAGTTCTACGAGGTCATGGCCAAGCTGGAGTTCGTGCCGAACTCCCCTACCCTCATGAACGCGGGAATCCAGCGCTCGGACGGTCAGGGCACCGGCACGCTGTCGGCCTGCTTCGTCATGGGGCTGGACGATCACATGGACGGCATCATGACCACTGCCAAGGAGACGGCGATGGTCCAGAAGTACGGGGGCGGCACCGGATTCGCCCTCTCGTCCATCCGGCCGAAGGGCGCGACGATTCAGACGACACACGGTCAGGCCTGCGGGCCGGTCGAGGTGCTGCGGCACCTGTCGTCGGTCTCCAAGCTCGTTACGCAGGGCGGGAAGAGGGACGGCGCCAACATGGCCGTCATGGACGTTCACCATCCCGACATCCTGGAATTCATCGACTGCAAGGCGCAGGAGGGTGAAATCCACAACTTCAACATCTCGGTGGGCGCGAGCCATGAGTTCATGGAGGCCGTCAAGGCGGGCACCACCTACCCGCTCCGGTTCCATGAGAATCCAGCGGACACCTCTTCGCCCATCGTCGAGGTGGGAAAACTGGACGCGCGTGAGGTCTTCGAGAAGATCGTCTATGGCGCGTGGCGCAACGGCGAGCCGGGAATGATTTTCCTGGACTGGGTCAACCACCGGAACCCGACACCTCACATCGGACGCATGACAGCGACCAACCCGTGCGGCGAGCAGCCCCTACTCCCCTACGAGTCCTGTAACCTCGGCGCCATCAGCCTGCAGAGGTTCATCGTGGAGGTCGACGGCCACCCGACGGTCGACTACGACAAGCTCCGCGAGGTCGTCCACGTGGCGACGCGGTTCCTGGACAACGTCATCGACGCGAACGCTTACTCGGTCGACAAGATTGAGACGATGACCAAAGCCACCCGCAAGATCGGTCTCGGCGTGATGGGCTTCGCCGACATGCTCGTGGAAATGGGGATACCCTACGATTCCGAGGAAGGCTTGGAACTGGGCCGCAAGATCATGCGGTTCATCAAGGACGAGTCCGACAGGATGTCCGTGATGCTGGCGGAGGAGCGCGGCAACTTCCCCGCCTACGAGGGAAGCAGGTTCGATACGTCGGACGGCTCCCCCATGCGCAACGCCTGCCGCCTGACCGTAGCCCCGACGGGAACGACCTCGATGATCGCGGGGTGCTCAAGCGGAATCGAGCCCCTATTCGCGCTTTGCTACCACAAGCACAACATCTTGGGCGGCGAGAGCCTGCTGTACGTGGACGAGAACTTCGAGAAGGCCGCGAGGGACGGCGGCTTCTACAGCGAAGACCTGATGAACTACCTGGCCGAGGGCGGTTCGCTTCAGGACCGCGATGACGTGCCGGAATCGGCCAAGCAAACGTTCGTGGTAGCGGGAGACATCTCCCCCGAGATGCACGTGCGGATGCAGGCGGCGTTCCAGGAGAGCGTCGACGCGGCCATCTCCAAGACAATCAACTTCCCGAACGAGGCGACTGAGGAGAACGTACGGAGCGCGTACATGCTGGCTTGGGAACTGGGGTGCAAGGGCATCACAGTGTACCGCTCAGGCAGCCGCGAGGCGGAGGTGCTGACGGCGGGCGTGGAGAACGAAGAATCGGAGGAGGCCGACACCGAGTCGAACGGCCAGACAATCCACTCCATCGTCGAGCGACAGCGGCCCGCGGTCGTCCGAGGTGTTACCGAGCGAGTCCGCACCGGACAGGGCAACCTCTTCGTAACGGTCAACTTCGACGACGAGGGATTTCCGTTCGAAGTGTTCGGCACGCTCGGCAAGGCCGGCAGCACGGACTCGGCCCGGCTGGAGGCCATCACAAGACTTGCTTCCCTCGCGCTCCGCAGCGGTATCGACCCTGAGCAGGTAGTGGAGCAGCTGCGCGGGATTACCGATGAGCCGGTATGGGACAGCGGCACCCTCGTTGGCTCGGTGCCCGACGCGATTTCGCTGGTGCTCAACAAGAATATCGCCGACAAGGAGACTGCCGACGCGACGGCTGCCCAGATCGGTCTGTTCCCATCCACGGAACCCGTTGGAGACAGCAAAAAGGGTTTACTGGCTGGGCCTCTGACCGGTAAGCGTTGTCCGGAGTGCTCAGCCTACCTCATCGCCCAGGAAGGGTGCCTGAACTGCCTCGACTGCGGCTACAGCAAGTGTGACTGATACGTACTAACGTCGCTCCTTATTCCGTATGGACGGGAGAGAGTGACCGATAATGGCTCTAAATGGACGACCCGCTTTGAGCGGGTCGTCTCGGTTTAGCAAGTCATTTGCAAAATGGACATAAGTCCTCTGCCCTTCACCGCATTGCCCTGACGATGTTGTATCATGGCATCCCCGTGGCCGGGAGCGCCGCGACATGCCATCGGAGCACACAGCATGACAACATCAGAGAGACCCTTTGTCGCCATCACCATGGGCGATCCGGCCGGAATCGGGGCCGAAGTCACCGTCAAGGCCCTGCAGGACGGTTCCATCTACGAGAAGTGCCGCCCGTTCGTAGTCGGCAATGTGGCGGCGATAGACCACGCGATTGAGATTTCGGGACTGGACGCCTCGGGCAGGGTGAGGCACGGCTTGGAAGATGTCGCCGGCGAGCCGGGGGTGATTGATGTGATTGACCCTGAGAATCTCGATTATTCGGGCATTGAACTTGGGGAACTGTCCGCCTCCGCAGGGAAAGCAGCCGTGGAGTGGGTACTCCAGGCGGGTGAGATGGCGGCTGCCGGCGATGTCCAGGCCATTGTGACCGCGCCCATCAACAAAGAGGCGGCGAAGTTGGCCGGGTACAAGGACATTGGCCACATGGAGATATTTCAGAGCCAGACGAACTCGAAAGAGGTGGCAACGATGCTCATGGCCGATGTGCTGCGCGTCGTCCACCTCACGACGCACCGGCAACTCCGCATCGCCTGTGACTACGTCACCATTGACAACGTCTTCGCGAAGGTCGTACTCACCCACGATCATTTCGTAAAGTGGGGCTTCCCTACCCCACGCATCGGCGTCTCGGCTTTGAATCCCCACGCCAGCGACGGGGGCCTCCTCGGTGACGAGGAGGAGAAGCAGATAACACCAGCGATTGACAAGGCCCGCTCGCTCGGCATCGACGCGACGGGGCCTGTGCCACCGGACACCGTATTCACGCAAGCCATCAACGGCAAGTACGACGTCGTCCTCGCCATGTACCACGACCAGGGGCACATCCCCATAAAAGTCCACAACTGGGAGCGGAGCGTCAGCGTGAATCTCGGCCTGCCGTTCATCCGCACATCCGTAGACCACGGTACGGCGTTCGACATTGCGGGACAGGGCATCGCGCACCACGAGAGCATGGCGGAGGCCATCGGGGTCGCGGTCGACCTGGCAAGCGACAGCAAGCTGCGGTGAGGGTGCGGTGAAGTGACTTGCCTTTCGCGGGCATCCAAAGGGGGCTTCCCGCCCACCTCAATGGAAGTTCGTGACTCCATTAGTCCCAATCGTCGCCCAAGTCAGCTACAATAGAGTAGTTACGGGAAGATAGGGTGTCCTTCGATGGCTACATGCCTTTGTGAACACATCCGAACGGACTGCAAACCATGAAGATCACATTCATCGGCGGCGGGGTAATGGCCGAGGCGATACTCGGCGGGATTCTCGACGCGGGTGTCGCCGGGGCGGAAGAGATTCTCTTCGGGGAACCCGTGGAGGAACGCCGGATCGCGCTTGCCGAGACCTACGGCGTGACGGCGGACGCCGACAACCTCGCGGTGACCGAGGGCGCTGATATCATCATACTGGCGATGAAGCCGCAGCACCTAGCCACGGCCATGGACGGCATCAAGTCCGGCCTCCGCGGAGACCAGGCCGTGCTGTCCATCGTTGCCGGAGCGACCCTGGATACCTTGACCAAGGGACTGCGTCACCGAGCGGTCGTTCGAGTAATGCCCAATACCCCTTCCCAGATTCGGGAAGGTATGACCGTATGGACGGCCACCGATCAGGTCACGGATGAGCAGAAGGCCGCGAGTCAACGGATCGTCGCTTCGTTTGGCGAAGAGATATACGTCGAGGACGAGAAGTACATCGACATGGTTACGGCCCTCAGCGCGAGCGGCCCCGCCTACGTGTTCCTGTTCATCGAGGCGCTCATCGACGCGGGTGTACACATGGGCCTTCAGCGTCCTATGGCGAGGAAGCTCGTTCTCCAGACGGTAATCGGGAGCTCCAAGTACGTTCAGGAGACGGGAATGCATCCTGCTGAACTCAAAGACATGGTCTCGTCGCCCGCTGGCGGGACGGTCGAGGCGCTGATGTCGTTTGAGAATTCCGCGTTTCGAGGGGCCGTGCTGAAAGCGGTCGACGCGGCGTACCGGAAGTACCAGGCCCTGGGTAAGGAAAGTTGAACTTCTTCGCTAACTTCATCAGCCTGTTCGTAGATGCTCTGACCTTGGCGATCCTCGCTAGCGTCATAATGTCGTGGGTGACCATGTTCGCCCCGGACTCACCAATTGTCGAGTCGATAAACGGCGTGCTCAAGCAGATGACTGAGCCTGTGCTGGGGCCCTTGCGGCGAGTTGTACCGCCGCTGGGCATGTTCGATCTCACACCGATGGTCGCTCTGCTCCTGTTGCAGTTCGTGATAAAGGGCTATCTGCTCCCAGCCCTATTCGCCTAGTCTGCGGCGGACTTCCGCTTCGCTGAGGTCCTCAACCGCCAGCAACTTCGTCCGCGACCGTTCGCCTGACACAATGAACACCGTGCCTTTTGGGACTCCGAGGCGGCGTGCCACTACTTCGACCACGGCCTTGTTTGCCCTACCTTTCTCCGGGACGGCGGTTACGTAGACCTTGATCGCGCCGCCTTGGGTCACGACCCGATCGCGGCTGGCCTTTGGTTGGACGTGAATCTCAATGGTGGTCGTGGACATCTACGGGGCGTTCCAAGCGATAGCGTGCTGTGGAGGCGGGTGTTCGATAACTGATCCCAGCCAGAGCGTGGGATCCTCACCGATAGGATGCGCGTAGTACGCCGAGAGATTGGAAAAGATGGCGGCGGCAGCCAGAAGGGCGATGAACGCAATGGTAGCCGCATCAGGAATTCTGCCCTTCAACCAACTCAGGAGCCAGTCGGCAGTGAATCCGGCGAGGGCGAAGACTATGGGCACGGCGATTATGAGGCGACCGAACATTCCCTCCTGCCGTGTCAAGCCGACTCCGACGATAACGACTACGAGAACGGCCAAAAGAGCCCCGCAAGAGTCTTCGCGCCACTTTCGGAGACAGACGAGAAGACCAATCAAGACGAGCAGTCCCGTGAGTGGATCGACGATTCTGCCGCCACCTTGCCCGAACTCGTCGGCACTCGTGCTCCAGATGAGTGCACGCCCGGTGTTGGCGACGTTCCCGGTGACGGTGCGGAGCTTGCCCATCACGCCTTCGCTTTGGGCGTAACCGGGAGTCTCGGTAACCAGTATCGCTTTGGCGTCGTCGCGTATCGACGAGTCGGCAGCGGCAACAGCGAAGAATGGCAGGCTGATGATGAGGGCCGCAAGGGCGAATGCCGTGAACCGCTCTCCCAAGACTCGTGGACCGATCGTGCCGCTCAAATAGAATCGTAGCCACAGACAGAACATTGCAACTGCGAACACAAGCGCAGCGAAATCGAGATACAAGCTGAGTCCGATGAGAGCGCCTGAAAATACCAGCAAGCGGGTTCGAGTCGAGTCGTCCGTCTCCTCATGCATCGCCCGGAGCAGCAAATAGAGGGCCGTGACCTCCACAAGGAGCAGCACACTCGCAGGGAGGGCCAGCCTGGCATAGGTCAGCGGCCAAACACCGACCGCCATGAGGAATGTCGCAAACAGGGCCACCCGGCGGTTGAACAGGTGGGCAACCAGAAGGTACGAAACTCCGATGGAGGCCAGTGACGCTACGCCGGAGAGCAGTCGAGCCATGCCGATGTCATCTCCAATGAAGTTCGTCCAAAAGGAGAGCACGTAGGCGTATCCGGTCAATGCACCATCGAGGATGCTGTGTGACAGACCAATCCAGCCCTCAAATTCGATCTGGCGAGCGACCTGGAGGAACGCTTCTTCAGCCAGCGTCATCTCAGACGGAGTGGAATCGAGCCCCCATAGCCTTGTTACTACTAGAATCGCTCCTATGATGACGACTATGGCGATCTTTGCGGCGTCGGCGGACTTTTTCCGGTCGCCGGATGCACTAGGGACTGATGAAGCCCACACCGGCTTGCCCGAGAGCGTTGATTTGGCAGCGGCAACCAGAGAAGCCGTGCGCTTGCCTTTCGTTCCGGCAAGAGGCGATCCGCAGGAATTGCAGAAGTTTTGCACCGTAGGGTTATGTGACGCGCACCGAGGACAGTCGACACGGCCGGTAAGCGGCTTAGCGCACTTTCCGCAGTAGGACGCGACCAAGCGGTTCTCGTGCCCGCAGCCGTTACACGCTACTCCCATCGTTCTCTTCCCTGCCCCACTAGCGATGAGCGGACTCGACTCTGAACAACCATCAGAAGCCGCGCTCTTTCATCTCCAGCCACTCTCCCACGTTGAATCCGCCCCTACCCGCCTCCGCCGCGGCCTTTTGAAGTGTTTGCCACGACTCGAAGTCGGCCGCGTCGACGGCGGGCTGTCGAGCCGCTGCCGCGTCAGGCCGCTCCATCCAGTCAAAGTAGCCGGAGACGTTGACGTAAGCAATCAGCGCCAAAACCGTGACTGCTACGGTTCCAATTGCCCATTGATTCTTTGCAAAGCGCAAGCTGAATAGCCAGTCCAGGGTGAGGGCGACGAATAGATAGTACAGGGGGGCAGCCCCAACGGCTCGCGCGGCATCGGGAGTGCCGCTGCCCGGGATCTGAACGGGAAATATCATCACGATGAAGAATAACCACCACAGTATGGTCTGGCGCCATCGTGTGACGGAAACGACGAGACCTACCCAGAACAGAACGGCTGTCAACCTGTCGAGTAGTCCGTGACCGGGCGGAATGTATCGCGCGTTCAGTCCCACGCGTGAGATGCCGGTATCCAGAAGGATAAACCCCCTGATATTGTTCCACGTCTGCTGAACAATGATCTCAAGGTCGTCCTTGCCCTCAAACTGTTGACGATTATGGTCGTTGAGTACGTAGACGGCATCGACACGCTGATTGAAGCGCTGCCAGTCGTCCAGGGCATTGTCGAACTGCGGCCAGAAGAGTAAGAACGCAGTGAGGCACATGACCCCGTATCCGGCCAGAAGCCTTTTCCAGTCGTCTCGATGTAGGAAGAAAGCGATGGGAAGGTAAACAAGAAGGGCGACGATGATCATGCGCCCGGTGGTGTACCCGTACAGTCCGAGAGCGGCGAACAGCCCGGTGGCAGCGAACAGCAGCAGGCTGATCGTCAGGCGCTTGGTCTTGATCGCCGCATTGAAGGCCAGCATAGCGGAGAGGGCGTACAGCCCGACGTGGACGTTCTCCCAGCCGCTGCGGGAGAAGTGGAGGTACCACACGCCGGTAGCGAGAAGGAACGTTGCCCCCAGGCTCGCGGGCCTACCGACTCCGTGCTGGCGGGCGACGGCATAGAACACCAAGATCGAGACGGTGCTCAGCACGACGCTCGGCAGACGCATTCCGACGATAGTCTCACCGAAGAAACCCATGAACCAGCCCATCATGTACACGCTGAAGGCCGGTTGTGGCTTCCAGTCGAGCTCGAAGAATCCTGGACCTATGCCGGCCATGATGCGGTAGACGTTCAGGAGGTTGTCCGCTTCGTCGCCGACCAGATTGAGGGGAATGTCGGTGAGCGAGAACAAACGGATGGACAGGGCAAAGACGATGATGGCAGCCAGTGTCATGGCTGTCACGTTGAGGTATTTAGGGAATATTTTCGTTTTCGGCGTCACGCGCTTCGATTCGTCAATGAGGACGGCGCAGGCATCACAGTGAGCGTTCTCGGAGGGGTTCTCACGACCGCAAAAGGGGCAGACGACATCGAAGACCAGCGTACGCCCACAGTCACCACAGAAACGTGAGTCCGGGGCATTTTCGTGTTCGCACCACGCACACATGCCGGTACGCTCGGGCAACGTCTCGGTACTCATGCTTGAAGCGTCACCTCGCCGGCGACGACGGTTCTCGTTGTGCCGTCCGCTTTGGTCAGGATGAGATTTCCCATCTCGTCGACCCCGACGGCCACGCCTTCTTCCTGACTGTCCTGCCAGCGCACGACCACGTTCCGTCCGAGCGTCTCCAACCGTGATGCCCATTCCTGTCTCATGGATTGTCCCGCCATGATGAGGGAGTACTTGCTATCCAGCTCTCGGAGCACCTGAATGAGGGTATCCGTACGGTCGAAAGTGATTCCCGTCTCACGGTACATGCTCGTGGCGATCTCGGCGATTTGTGGAACGGTTGCGGGATTGGAATTGACGTTCAGGCCCACCCCTAAAACGGTGAACTCGATGTCCGCACGTGACACCGCGCTCTCTACAAGAATCCCCGAAACCTTGCGCCCGGCCAGTTTCACGTCGTTCGGCCACTTTATGGATGCGGCAAGTCCTGTCGCTTGGCCTACAGTCGAGCATACCGACACAGCCGCGGCCATGTTGATGTACGGGGCCTGCGTTGCGTCCGGCCTGAAGACCACCGAAAAAAGCAGGTCCTTCCCCGGCTCGGACACCCATGAGCGATCGAACCGTCCCCTGCCCACCGTCTGCTCTTCGGCGATGACTACGGCGCCCTCGGACGCGCCGTCTTCCGCCATCCTCTTCGCCTCGTCCATCGTCGATCCGAGCGCCTTGAAGAAGTGGATTTCACGACCAACGATGCAGCCGCTCAGTTGGCTTGAGAGGCGGTCAACATCCAGTTCCCGCCGGTTATTGTCTGCATCAACCATGGCCCCGCGACATGGTACACTAACGCCGCTTTCGCAGCGCACCCGTCTCTGTCGGAGGGAATCGAATTGTATGACTTGCTTATAAGAGGTGGAACGGTAATCGACGCCGCCCAGGGACTCAACGACGTCCGCGACGTGGCAATTGCCGACGGCAAGGTTGCAGCTATAGAAAACAACATCGAGGCAGAGTCACATGAGGAAGTAGACGCAGCCGGACTGATCGTCACTCCAGGACTGATAGACATGCACATGCACGCCTACTGGGGCGTTTGCTGCTACGGCCTCGATCCGGACTCGATCAACATCGCACGTGGCGTGACGACGGCGATGGACTGCGGCTCCGCGGGCGCGAGGACGTTTCCCCACTTCCGTCGCACGGTCATGGAGCGATCCGACACAAGACTCTACGCCCTGCTCAACATCTCCGCGATGGGGATCATCTCGCCCACAATCGGCGAGCTCTTCGACATGCGCTGGGCGAGAGTGGACGACGCCGGCGAGATGGGTCGCCAAAACGGTGACCTGATACTGGGAATCAAGGTGCGCCTCTCGCACCATACGATCTTCATGGACGATAAGCTCGACGCGCTGAAACGCGCCATAGCCGCCGCCGAGATGTTCGACGGCATCGTAATGGTGCACGTGGGCGACATCGAGACCCCCTTGGAGACACTGACGAGGCACCTGCGTCCTGGAGACGTGGTGACGCATGCCTTCCGGCAGTGGGGCGGCGTCGTGAGCGCGGAACGGACGGTGACGGACGAGATACGGGAGGCTCAGAAGAATGGGATAGTGTTCGACGTTGGGCACGGCGGGGGGAGCTGCTCGTTCGACACCATCGAGACCGCGCTCGCGCAGGGCTTCTATCCCGACACCATCAGCAGCGACGTGAGCACCCTCAGCGTGGAGGGGCCGGTCTACGATCAGGTCACCACCATGTCGAAGTTCCTGCACTTCGGCATTCCGATCGAGGACGTTGTGCGTCTCAGCACGCTGGCCCCAGCCGAGAAGATGGGGATCGCGGAAGACCTGGGGTCGCTGGCCATCGGCACAACCGCCGATGTGAGCATCCTCTCGGTAGACGACGGCGACTACACGTACATGGACGCGGAACGGAAGACGACGTCCGCGAGCAGGAAGATCAACTCCATTGAGACCGTCAAGGACGGGAAACGGTACCGGGACTGGAATCGGTAGCATTAGGAACTCATTGAAGGGCCGTTAGACTCGTTTACCGCTGCGCTTCGACAAGCTCAGGGCGGAACGATTCCCTCCTTTCAGTCCGTTCATGATGAGCCTGTCGAAGCACGAGTCCTGAACGGTCCTTCGCGCGAGGTACACAACTGTTGTACGACCTTCTCATCAAAGGCGGGACCGTCGTCGACCCAGCGCAGGGGGTCAACGGCCCTGCCAACGTTGCGTTCGTCAACGGAAAAGTAGCGTCGGTTGCGACCGGAATCTCGGAGGACGACGCGACGGAGGTCCTCGACGCGACGGGGCTGATCGTCACGCCGGGGCTGATCGACCTCCACGTGCACAACTTCTGGGGGGTGTCTCACTACGGAATCGACCCTGACGTCACCAATATCGGGAACGGCGTGACGACGGCGGTCGATGCAGGATCGTCAGGCGCCGCCACGTTTGACGCATTCCGGCGATATGTCATCGAACGGGCGGATACCAGGCTGTATGCCCTCCTGAATATCTCGCTGACCGGCATGATCTCCGACGACATTGGCGAGCTCGAAGACCTTCGGCACGCCGACGTAGACCAGGCCGTGCGAGTAGGCCGGCAGAACCGCGACCGCATAGTCGGCATCAAGGCGCGGCTTTCTCAGGACATAACGCGCCAGCACGACGTGGAATCGCTGAAGCGAGCGATAGAGGCGGCGGAGGCTATCGACGGGTTCGTGATGATCCACGTCGGCAAGACTCACACTCCGCTGGAGTCTCTCATCGAGATGCTCCGCCTGGGAGACGTGGTAACGCACTCGTTCCACGGTCACGCGGAAGGTATCCTCGATGACGCGGGGAAGGTCAAGGAAGCGTTTAGAGAGCACCAGCGGCGAGGAATCGTATTCGATGTGGGTCACGGCGCGGGCAGCTTCTCGTTCGACGTGGCAGAGCGCGCGATGGCGGACGGTTTCCGGCCCGGCAATATCAGCAGCGACCTGCACCTCTACAACATCGAGGGGCCGGTATTCGACCAGGTGACGACGATATCCAAGCTCATGTGGCTGGGAATGTCGCTGTACGACGTTATCGGCCTCACGACCGTGGAGACGGCCAAGACGATGGGAGTCCATGACCGTCTGGGCACCCTGAAGGCCGGAGCAGTGGGCGACGCCACGATTGCCCGGATCGACGAAGGATCTTTCAAGCTCACCGACTCGTATGGACGCTCGGTCACGTCTCGCAAAAGGCTGACCCATATAGCCACCGTCAAGAGCGGACAAATGTACAAACCGTGGCTCCGTGGCACATAGATACGACCTGATAGTATCGGGCGGACACGTCATCGACCCCTCACAGGGGATAGACGCCATGCGCGACGTGGCGCTGGCCGACGGAAAGGTCGCGCTCGTCGCCGATAACATCCCTGCCGACCAAGCCCGTGACGTTATTGACGCCAGAGGCTTGATTGTCACACCCGGCCTCATAGACCTCCACACGCACGACTTCTGGGGCGCGTCGCGCTACGGAGTCGACGCGGACACCGTACACATTGCTCGCGGAGTCACGACTGTTGTAGACGCCGGTTCGTCCGGCGCGCACACATTCCCCGCGTTCCGCAAGTACGTCATCGACCGCGCCATGACGCGTATCTACGTCATGCTCAATATCTCCGGGATGGGCATGGCCTTGGGCTATGCCGGTCTCGAAGACATCCGGTGGGCCAAAGTTGAACATGCCGTGCGCGTAGGTAAAGAGCATCGTGATGTCGTACTTGGCGTAAAGGCGCGGATACCTCCCCTACCTGCCGAGAGCTATAGAGAGGTGCTCAGGAGGGCCATCGACGCGGCGGAAGGCATGGACGGCATCTTCATGCTCCATCTCGGCGGCACGAGCATCCCCGTCGTTGAGCGTCTGAACATGCTTCGTCCCGGCGATGTCCTGACTCACTCGTTTCGGTACAGCCCCGGCGGCAACGGCATCCTCGACTCCGAAGGAAACGTCCTCGAAGAGGCATGGGCGGCCAAGGAACGCGGGGTCGTCTTCGACGTGGGCCACGGCAAAGGCAGCTTCTCTTTCGAGACGATGGAACGCGCAACGTCTCAGGGGTTCTTGCCCGACACCATCAGCAGCGACCTCCACATCGGGAACGTGGACAGGACGGTCTACGATCTACACACCACGCTCTCGAAGTTCCTTCACTTGGGAATGAGGCTGGACGAGGTCATACGGTTGGGCACCGAAGCTCCGGCAAGGGTCATTGGCAAGTCCGATGAACTGGGAACGCTCAGGCCGGGCGCGGTCGGCGACGTGACGACCTCCAAGCTCGAAGAGGGACGGTTTGAGCTGAGCGATTCAGGAGGACGGCGGGTCGTGGAGGCGACACACCGGTTGACCCACGTCAAGACGATAAAGGGTGGCCGCGAGTACCGTCGGTACCTCGCATGAGGCTGGCTACGTCGCTATGACCCGTTCGGCGCTTCCCTGATCGACGTATGTCGTCTTGCCCACGCTCGTCGTCGTGATCTCCTGCCGGTATCTAGCATGACCTAGCTCCCGCTCGGCGCTGAACGTCTCGGTATTCGACTCGACCGAATCGGGGTCCCGCCCGCCGTCAAGCGCCTCCTCCAATACCCGACCATCCATGCTCTCGCCGCCCGGCAGGCCGAGTATCCTGAGCACCGTCGGGGCAAGGTCTACGTTTCCGGTCGGACTGTCCATGTGGATACCGCTCTTGAAACTGGGACCTCCCGCGATCAGCGTGTTCCTCATCTCGTGCTTGCTGAGTGAGCCGTGATCGCCCTGACCGACCGGCTGGCCTGCCGTATGCGCCAGCCCCGGCACGCCGACCGCATTCGACTCGGAGTCCCACGTGAAGGACATCGTCAGGTCGGGAGAACGTTCCCCTTCCTGCCCAACGAGACGCGCAGGGAGAGTGCCCTCGATGCCGCCGTGGGCACTTGGGACCGTGATGGCGCCGCACCAGGGCTGTCGCATCAACCATTCCGCCAGTTGATCGACGGCATCCGTGTTCCTGTCAGGCACCCAGAATAGGGCAGAGGCCCCGTTCGTTCCAAGTACAACCGAGACAGGGCATTTGTGCTTGACGAGCGACTCAATGCCGATCAGGCCTCGCGAAGTCGAGTAGCCGTGGTCGGACACGATCATGATGTCGGTCTCATTCCGACGGCCGTTCTCGTCCAGATGCTCGATGACCTTGCCGAACGCATTGTCGGCAACGGCGAGAGCCTGCTTTCCGAGATCGGAGTTCACCCCAGCGGCATGCTGCGCATGGTCGGGTTCGTCGCACCAATAGACCGCGAGGTCGCAGTCGTCCAGAGCGTACTCAGTCAGGACGCGCGTGGCGTACTCGTTGCGTCCGTAGTCGGGATCGGTACGCTCTCCCCACTCGCCGAAGCGCTTGACGATGGTCGCTCCGAGGTCCGCTGGGATCGTGAATTCCGGGTGGACGCTCCGTCCGTGCCCGGCATTCGGTTTGGGGTTGTGGACGAACGTATTGCCGCTTGAGCCGGTGCCCACTGTTACGAACTTTTTCCTGTGCCCGGAGATGATCTCCGCCAGCGTAGGACGGAAGAGCAGTCGTCCGGTCTTCTCGACGACTAGCGACAGCTCGTCCACAAGCGCCGAGAATGCGCGGGTCCGGTCGTACTCGCGGATGACGAGCGTGTTGCCAACGAGACCGTGACGGCCGGGGTAGCACCCCGTCATGATGCTGGCAGCGTTCACCCGCGTGACGGACGGATAGACGGGATGATGGTTGTCAAAGAAGACTCCACCGGACGCAAACGCCGCAAGGTTCGGCATCAGTTCGTCGGTCACCTGAGAGGGCTGGAGGCCGTCGATGGCGAATATCAATACGGCGGGCAATTGGGCACGCTCCTCGATTAAATGGGAGTCCTAGCACTATGGATGAGTACGTATTCGCGCTCGGAAGACCTATGGTAGGATACCGAAAAACCGGGAGGTGCGCGATATGGCGAATCTGCCGACTGCGGTGCTTGGGCGCACCGGCCTTGAGGTGACGCGACTTGGGTACGGGGCGATGGAACTCCGTTCGGATGACGGCGACCGGGCCGTGAGCGATGAGCAATCCACAAGAGCGCTCAACGCAGTGCTGGACGCGGGAATCAACTTCATCGACACGTCCGTTGACTACGGCCTCAGCGAGGAACGCATCGGCAAAGCCATCTCGCACCGTCGCGATGAGTTCTACATCGCTACGAAGTGCGGGTGCCCCGCGACGCCCGCCGCGTTTGAGGCGGATGGGCACGTCTATACCCGAGAGAACATCGTGGCGGCAGTGAACCAGAGTCTCCGACGCATGAAGACTGACCGCCTCGACCTCGTGCAGTTTCACGGAAGCCCGGCGAAATCGGTCTTGGACGAGAACGAGGCCATCGAGACGCTAGCTGGACTCAGAGACCAGGGAAAGATACGGTTCATCGCCTCGTCGTCCTCCCTGCCCAACATTCGCGACCACATCGAAATGGGCGTGTTCGACGCGTTCCAAATCCCCTACTCTGCCCTGAATCGCGATCACGAGGGCGTCATCGCACAATCGGCCGAGGCAGGCATCGGCACCGTGATTAGAGGTGGCGTGGCGAAGGGAGAGCCCGGCGTCTCGGGTGTGCCAAGACAAGAAACGTGGGAGACGTTCGACGACGCGGGCCTCGGGGAACTCCTCGAGTCCGGCGAGAGCAAGACGGCCTTCATCCTGCGGTTCACCCTGTCGCATCCCGACATGCACACCAC
This sequence comes from Dehalococcoidia bacterium, assembly GCA_009841605.1. Classification (GTDB taxonomy): domain Bacteria; phylum Chloroflexota; class Dehalococcoidia; order Lucifugimonadales; family VXLM01; genus VXLM01. The sequence continues at coordinate 16,798 of VXLM01000096.1, read as the reverse complement.
GATAGTTGGCACGCAGAACCTCGACCACCTCGAAGAAAACGTTAGGGTAGCCGCCATGAACGGCGCCCTTCCCGACGACGTGTACGCCGAGGCCAAGCGGCGCCTCGACGGTGTGGGCGAGAGCTCGGAGGGCTGACATGAGCAAGGCGCGGATGGGCGTTATCGGCGCGGGCTGGTGGGCGACGCAGTTCCACATTCCCAGCCTCAAGACCTACGAGAACGCCGAGCTTGTCGGAATCGCCGACCTCAAAGAGGACAAGCTGACCAAGGCCGCCGACTACTACGACATCGCCAATCAGTACACCGACCATCGGGAGCTGCTGGCCTCCGGCGTCGACGGCGTGGTCATCGCCGTCCAGCACGCCTTCCACTACGAGGTCGCCCGCGACGCGCTCGACGCCGGAGTCAGCGTCATGGTAGAGAAGCCGATGACCCTTCGCGCGGACGAGGCGTGGGATCTTGTCGAGAGAGCGAAGAGGAACGGGCTGCACCTGATGGTCGGCTACACGTTCCACTTCACTCGACACGCCGAGGCTGCGCGTGACATCGTGCAGTCGGGCAGGCTCGGCGAGATACAGTTCGTGTCCGGTATCTTCGCTTCCATGGTCGAGTCCTACCTGCGCGGAAACCCCGACGACTACGCGGATGTGTTCAAATTCCCTGTCACCGGACCGGATCCATCAACCTACTCCGATCCTGCCTTCGCGGGTGGAGGCCAGGGCATGGTTCAGGTCACGCACCCGATGGGCATGGCGCTCTGGGTGACAGGGCTTCACGCGGTCGAGGTGTCCGGGTTCGTGGAAAACTTCGACCTTGCGGTAGATCTCGCCGACGCATTCGGTTACAGGCTCAACAATGGAGGAGTCGGGGTCATGGGCTCCACTGGTGGCGTTCGACCAGACCAGCCGCAGCTGCAGGTGAACACCTACTTTGGAACGAACGGATTTCTCCGACAAGACCTGGTGAACGGACGGATGAGCGTGTACTACCACGACGGCAAGTCTGAGGTCTTCTCCGACCTCACTGAGGAGGAGGTCTACCCTGCCCACCTTCCGTCACGCTCCCTCGCCGATCTCATCAACGGGACAGGCAAGAACCGGGCACCGGGCGATGTGGGGGCGCGGGTCGTGGAGTTCCTTGAAGCCGGGTACCGTTCGTCCGAGACCGGAACCGTCGTCAAAATCACACCACGATGCTAAGTAACGAGGCTGCAATATGGAGCGAGCTGGCTTCCTTCTGAAGGTCCGCAAGGAACGGTTGGACGAGTACAAGAAGCACCACGAGGCGGTGTGGCCGGAGATGCTTGACGCACTCCGGCGTCACGGCTGGCACAACTACTCGCTCTTTCTGACTGAGGACGGAATGCTGTTCGGCTACTTCGAGGCGGCGGACAGCTTTCAGGCCAGCCTCGACGGCATGGCGACTGAGGATGTCAACACGAGATGGCAGACGTTCATGGCCGAGTATTTCGAAGACTTGCCCGGCCTGCCGGACGAGAGCATGGTGCAACTGGAGCAGGTATTCCATCTGGAGTGATCGAGGAGAGACGCACTCATGCCTAGCTGGAAAACGCTTGGTGCGGGATGTCTGACGATCTTGGCACTGGTTGTCGCTTCGGGGGGGTGCATTACCTCCTTCGTGCTCTTCGCCCAGGCAATGGAACAGGAAGCAAGACCTAACAACGCGCTGATCGTCTTCGCGCTGACTGTTATTGTGGGAAGTCTTTTGGTCGTCGCAGCGCGGGCGGTCTCCAAGGACCCTGATGAGTAACTTAGGTAAGTGAGAGGATTTCTACATCACGCTCTCGACAAAGTGTGCCGTTTATTGTACGATAATACGTACACTATTCTAGGACTGGTTCATCTGCGACAATGACATTTCGGGTCCTGTTTACGAAGAAGGCCCGGGAAATGCTACGCAGCATCTCCGACCGTCGCATACGTGCACAGATTATTCAGCGAGTCGAGAAACTCGCAGAGGAGCCGGAGAAGCAAGGCAAACCGCTCGGAAGTGAATTGGCGGGATACCGCTCAATCCGGGCTGTCGGACAAAGGTATCGCATCATCTACCGGGTTGACCGAGATGAGGTACAGGTTCTAATCATCGCTGTTGGGATCAGACGTGACAGACACCGTCGAGACGTTTACAGACTCGCCCAGCGACTGATTCAGATGGGTCTGCTGCCGCCTCAAAATGGAGGAGGTCAACTATGACTACGTACTCAGAATATGGAACGGAGAATATACCTATCGTGAAAGCTCGCGCGATGCTCTCTCAGTTACCCGAGCGCCTAAGCGCTGAGAATCGTGCGGCGGCCCTAACCCGACATGGGAAACCCGTTCTCGCTGTGATGCCTTGGGGCCTCTACGAGACGATTATGGAAACGATGGAGATCATGGGGGACGTTGAGATGATGGCCGCCCTTCGTGAGAGTATTGAGGATGTGCGCGAAGGCAATCTGGTTCCCCTTGACCAAGTCAAGGCCGAGTTGGCATAAGGGAGGACAAGCAGGGCGCCTATGCAGAAACCGGAGTTCGTCGATACCCACGTTCACTTCTACGACATGCAGCACCCGGAGCTGGTGTATGCCCACTGGGTGCCCGACGTCGATCATCCAACTCTGGGCACACAGATGCGCAAGCTCGGAGAGCGCAACTTCGTGGCCGAAGACTACATCGCGGTCACCCGACCCTCGAACGTCGTCAAGGCCGTCCACGTGCAGGCCGCCATCGGCTCGCCCGATCCCGTCAAGGAGACGGAGTGGCTGCAGGAGGCGGCGAACCGAACGGGATTCCCACACGGCATCATCGCGTTTACCGATCTCTCAGCCCCGGATGCCGAGACGGTGCTTGGGGGGCACTGTGAGTACCCCAACATGCGGGGCATCCGCGACTTCGACTCAGCGGGGCACCTGACCGACTCGCGCTTCCTCCACGGCTTTGGACTCTTGGAAAAGTACGACCTCATAGCCGGCATGAACGTGACATGGGAGCAGATGGACACCGTCCGCTCGTTGGCCGACAGTCACCCCAACATTCGCATGGTGATTGACCACACCGGCGGCCCGTGGGAGCGCGACCCCGACTATCTCGAAAGTTGGAGGCGCGGCATGGCAACCGTCGTGGGGGCAGACAACGTGTGGTGCAAGATATCGGGACTCGGCATGACCGATCACGATTGGACGGTCGACTCGATCAGGCCATTCGTCCTCTACTGCATCGAGACGTTTGGGACAGAGCGGAGCTTCTTCGGAACGAACTGGCCCGTCGACAGTCTCTGGAGCGGATACGCGGACGTTGTCGACGCTTACACGGAGATCATTTCGGGGTTCAGCGCGGACGAGCGGGAGCGCCTGTTCGTTAAGAACGCCGAGCGGCTATACCGTATCTGACAGGTCGTACTTGTAGGCCATCACGGTCAGCCCCGGCCTGGGGTGGAAGTCGAACTCCGGCACCCGGACGAATCCCATCCGCTCGTACATGCCCTGGGCCAGTTCCATATAGGGTGTTGTGTGCAGGGCGAAAGCGGCGGCCCCCTGCTCTCGTGAGCGGCGAATGCACTCCTCGACGAGCGCCTTGCCGATGCCTCGTCCCCGCCGTTCCGGCAGAACGGCGATGAGCCGAACTCCTGTCCACTCCCGCGGCCACTCCGACTGCGTGCGCTTGAGTCGCGCCGGGTAGAAGGTCGCCGAACCGACGATTTCCCCATCCTCGACGGCTATAAGCAGCTCCGACTCGGTCATGCGACTACGAACGTCGAGAATGTTCTGCGAGTACCGCTCCCACGCGTCGGGTGGCAGGAGCGGCCCGTACTCGGCGTAGGACTTCAGGATCACCCGTGCAACAGCGGCGTGCTCGTGCGACTCGGCGATGCGGAAGACGACGGTCATTAGAGCAGACCGAGACTCACCAGTTCGCCATCGCTTCGGGGTTCACCATGTTCTTGACAGGCTCGCCGGTCAGAGCCGCCACGATGCTTCGGGCCGCCATCATCCCCATAGCAGTGAATGTCGCGGCGCTGGCGCTGCCGATATGGGGCGTTATGACGAGGTTGTCGAGCGTGAGCAGCGGGTCGTCAATGAGCATCGGCTCCGGATCGCAGACGTCGATCGCCGCGCCTGCAATGACGTTTGCCTCGAGGGCCTCATACAGTGCCTGCTGCTGCACGACTGCCCCACGCGCCATGTTGACGAGGACCCCGCTGGGCTTCATCAGTGCGAATTCGGCCTCGCCGATCACGCCGCGCGTCTCGTCCGTCAGCGGACAGTGGAGGCACAGGTAGTCGGACTCCCTGAGCAGCGTCTCCATGTCGCCCGCCCACTCGGCGCCCAATTCAGCCTCGGCCTCAGGCCTGCGAGTTCGCGAGTAGTAGATGACTCGCATGTCGAACCCGGCGGCGCGCTTTGCCACCTTCTGGCCGATTCCGCCGAAGCCGAAGATGCCTAACGTCTTGTTATAGGTGTCAAGCCCAAGCCATGGCGTCTGGTCAAATACGGTCCACTTACCGGCCCTGATGTCCCTGTCTGAGCGTGTCACCTGTCGGGCAAAGCTGAGGAGGAGCGCAAAGGTCATGTCCGCGCAGGCGTCCTGTAGGATGCCCGGCGTGTTGGTCAAAAGGACGCCGTTTCGAGTCGCGACTGGGATGTCCACGTTGTCGGTGCCGACCGAGCGGTCGGCAATGATCTTGAGACGCGAGGCGTTGTTAAGCACCTCGGCGTCGATGATGTCGATTCCCTCAGGCAGGAAGCCGTCGCACTCAGCGGCCATCTTGAAGATTTCCTCATGTGGAGGCGTGACGTTGCTCTGACGGACGATTACTTCGCAGTGCTCGGACAGATACGCCTCGATCTGGGGGTCATGGTAGTTCCGCATCAGCCATACTTTCGGTCGTGCCATGCCGTAACCTCACTTCCGTGTTGGTAGTCTTGCCTCAGCAGAGGAGCGCGGCCCTGCCTTCTCTCTGTATCTCTCCCTCCGCCGGAGGGGGGAGAGATCATGGATTGGTGATTAGAATCCTAAGGAAACACCGTCGCGGCGGGGGTCCGCTCCGCCCTGGAACGTCCCCTGCTCCTGGTCGAGCTGTATGCCCTGCGCGCCACCAACGAGCCTCGAGAACGACTCCACGACATCGACCTCGTGGCCCCTCAGTTCCAAGGCGCGGCGAACGTTCCAGGGGAACCGTTCCTCCATCACGACGTGCGTCCCCAGCGTGTACTTGAAGCGTGGGGCCTCGATGGCCTGCTGCACGTTCATGCCGTAGTCGAGCACGTTCATGAGCATCTGCGGAGTCGTCTGCAGAATGCCGTACCCTCCGGGAGTGCCGATGCTCAGGTGGAACTTACCGTCCTTAAACGTCTGCGTGGGGGCGACGACGAAGTCCACCCGCTTCCATGGACCGATCTGGTTGGAGTTACCGTCAGCCAGCTCGAAGTACGAGCCCATGTTGTTGAGAAATACTCCTGTGTCTCCGGCAATGACGCTGGAGCCGAACCCGCCGCCGAGGGTCTGCGTGACCGATACCACGTTGCCGTCGCGGTCGGCCACGGCGAAGTGAGTCGTCATCCCGCCCTCGAACTCCACCGGGTCTCCGGGCCGGAGCGGATTGTCGGGAGAGGGATCAGCGTACCTCTCACCGCGCACCTTGGATGCCGTCGCCATGTCGATTCGATCCCTCTGAGAGGTGGCGTAGTCGTCGGACAGCAGGCCGGCCAGTGGCGCGGTCACGTAGTCGGGGTCGCCTGCCCACTCGATGCGGTCGGTGACGGCGAGCTTGACCGACTCCATGAACCTGTGGAGCGTATCGACGGACTGGTAGCGAGGATTGGAATCCTCCATCATCTTGAGTGTCTGGAGCACCTGGAACCCGCTCGAATTCGGCGGTGTCGTGCAGATGCGATAGCCGTTGTACTCGACGCTGATCGGCTCCTGCCACTCGGTCTCGTAGTCGGCCAAGTCGTCCATCGTGAACAGCCCATTCATCTCCTCGCTGGCCTTCACGATGCCCTCGGCGATCTCGCCCCGGTAAAACACCTCTGCACCTTGTTCGGCGATCAGCGTCAAGGTGCGGGCGAGGTCGGGCCAGACGAGGCGAGTGCCTGGAGGATGCGCCGCTCCCGACCCGTCGAGGATGGTCTGCGCCGACTTCGGGAACCGGCGCAGGTGCTCCGCCGTCTGGTGCATGATCTCGCTGTTGACGAAGGTAATAGGGAAGCCATTCTCAGCATAGCTAATGGCCTGCCTAAAGAGACGCTCGCGATCCATCGTGCCGTAGGTCTCGTGCAGCGTCAGCCATCCGGCTAGATTGCCGGGGATCAGTGGTGTCAGGATGCCTTGTTCGAGCGACTCCGTGGTGAACTTGTCGGGCGTTGCGGCCCTCGGCATCCGCCCCGAGAAGTTCAGCGCCCTCACGCGTCCCTCCGAGGCGACGTGGGCTAGAGCGAGGCCGATGCCCCCCACACCCGACATATAGGGCTCGACAACGTTCAGGGTCGAAGCTACCGCCACCACTGCATCGAAGGCGTTCCCGCCCTCGGCCATGACCTGCACACCGGCGAGTGATGCCAGCGGGTGCGCCGACGAGACCATTCCGTTGACGCCCATGGCGACGGGACGATTGGCTGTAGGATACCGATAAGAGTCAAGCATGAGTTCCTCACGAATATGGGGCTGAAGCGCCAACTAACCTAGTGGGAATTGGATGCCTTGTCAAGACAACGGAGGAGTTGCGGGACAGATGGCTGATGAGCGACTTAACACCTCAACGTGCAGGTTAGAACAAGCTCAATCCAGACCCGCTATCGAGTTCGCGTTCACACGAATGACCCGGCGACCCAGCCGTTGCAGAGTACGGAAATCTCCGACGGCCTGAGCCGTTGCGAGCGCACCGAACGAGTAGCCCCTGCCCGGTATTGAAACGTCCATGTGATCGTCTGAAACGATCTGCAGGAATAGGCCGGTATTGGTCCCGCGTTTGTGGAGCTGCCCGGTCGAATGCAACAGTCGCGGTCCGTACCCGAGCGTCGTTGCTATCTTGTATCGCTCCATCACGTCGCGCCGAAGGTCGGCAAGCGCGCGCTCCGTTGCCGGCGTCGGTCGAACGTAGGCCATGATTGCCAGGTAATCACCTGTTCGCGCTTGTCGCAGAAGGTCTTCAATCGACCCCGTAGGGTCCGTCTTGGGAAGCTCCCCTGTGCTTTCAATCTCCTCGAGGACTTCGAGCGTCTGCTCTTTCGAGGCCTGCACGTTCGGCTGATCGAACGGCTGAACGCCAAGAATCGATGAGGCAACCGCCGTTGCGAACTCCCACCGGAAGAACTCTCCGCCCAAATCTTGGGAGTCTCCCAAGGTTATGACGATCACAGGATGGCCGTGGTCTCTAAGGTCGTTCATTGCCTCATTTGCTTCTTTGTCGCCATCGCCCTCCACCCGGAGACACACGAAGAGACGATCGTCGCCGTAGTTCTCTGTAGCCGTCAGCGGTTCGTTCACGATGGGCACGATGCCCATGCCATCCTTGCCGGTGCTTTCGGCGATAAGCTGGTCAACCCACATTCCGAAAGCGACGACCGACGGAGATACGATGAGGGTCAGTTTGTCCCTTCTCTCCCTTGTGAGGGCACCCATCGCTGCGCCGAGCAACGCTCCGGGGTTCTCCTTCACGAGAGATTCAGTGAGACACCGGCTAGCCATGCTCGCGCCGCGATCTAGCAGTGACCGGATGTCGGCCCCGGCCAGAGCCGCCGGTAGCAGTCCGAAGTGCGACAGTGCCGAGTAGCGCCCACCTACGTCCGAAGGAGGGGTGAAGACCCGCCGAAATCCCTCTTCTTGTGCCAATCGTTCGAGCGGCGTACCCGAATCGGTGATGGCGACAAAGTTAGCCCCGGCCTGTTCCCCACCTACTTCCCGGTCCACTACGTCTCTGAAATATCTATATAAAACATTCGGCTCGATCGTTGTGCCCGACTTCGACGACACAATGAAGAGGGTGTGCGCCGGATCGATGGCGGCTTCGGTCTCTCGGACTGCTTTAGGAATCGTGGAGTCGAGGACGATGAGCTTGAGTGGGTGATCGCTTGGCGCGCACGTCTGACGGAGCACCTCCGCCGCCAAGCTGCTGCCGCCCATGCCGAAGAGGACGACATGGCGGAATCCAGAAAGTGTCACCTCGTCGGCAAATGCGGTAATCGCCGACGCCTCTTCACGCATCGTGGACGGGAGGTCGAGCCAGCCGAGACGGTCAGCTATGCCGTCTGGCTTAGGCTTCCAAACAGTGTGGTCGCGGTCCCAAATACGCGGCACGACACGCTCGGCATCCAGTCGTCGCAAGGTGTATGAAACGACCTCTCCATAAGCACCGAGATGGACGGACATTCGACTCTGGTCAAAGTCGAGGAAGCGGGCTTTCAAGTGTGGCCTGCCTTGCGAGAGAACGGGTAAGACTAGCGGGGGATTATCGGTAGTATAACGTGTGAGGGTCGCGCGGCGTCATGGAAGACCGTCTGACGCGCGGTTACCAACGTCGCGTCGGCGTAGTCGTCCCCACCGGTGTTGTGGTTGCGGTCGAAGTTGGGGAAATCGCTACTGGAAACGTCCAGTCTGATACGGTGACCGGGCTTGAACACGTTCGAGGTCGGATGGATGGCGATGTCGTACTCGTATACCGCTCCCGGCTCGATGAGCGACGGGTTATCGAACGACTGCCGGTACCTCGCTCGAACGATCCCGTAGCAGAGCTCCTGCGCGAACCCGTCAGGCCAGATATCCAAGAGCTTGGCGACGAAGTCCGTGTCCTTAGCGGTCGAGGCCGCGTAGAGCTTAAGACGAATGTGCCCTGTCACCTCGACCTCCCGCTCCAAGGGCGGCGTCGCGAACCGCAGGATGTCCTGCCGATCGTCCAAGGCGCGCTGGTCGAGCGGCTCGTGCTGTCCCTGTTGTTGATAGAGGGTCATTACCGGATCGCGCGGATCGTAGACATACTCATCCGCAGGCTCGTCACCCGGCGGCTCCTCCGACAGCGTGCCGTCGCCGGACACCGAAGCGGCCTCTCCCCCACTGTGCAGGTAGTACGGCACGTATCGCGTCCTCGCGAGCGGCCAGTCCTCTTCGTCCCGCCATGTGTTGTCGCCCATGACGAAGATTCGTACCTTCGGCCAGTCCGCTATGGCGTCCTTCTCATCGTGCAGCCACCGCCGGTACCACTGGGCCGTGATGTCGTAGTAGTCGAGATGTGCCTCCGGGCCGAAGTCCATGTCTCCAAGTTTCGTCGGCCATTCGGTGCCGTCGTGCGTCCACGGGCCAACGATCAGGTATTGGTTGTCTCTCGCCAACTCGGTGGCCGCGTTCTCCTTGAGACCTGTGAAATTCTTCACCGACATCACCTGCTGGTCGTACCAGCCAGTCTGGGTGAGCGTTGGTACGGCCATGTTGCGATGTTTCGCCTCGAAGTCGAAATGATCGGTCGCGTGGTCGTTCAGCCACTTCCGCCAGTGAGGGCCGATGCCGTACATGGCGTCGTCGGGAATCTCCATCAAGGGCAGATACCAGTACCACTTGCCACGGTCGCGACTTACGAACAACTCTTCCGCCTCGTCGGGAGTGCGCGAACCGGTGGGGAAATTGTCTCGAACGCGCTGGTCCGGCGCGAGGGTGTTCATGCTCCACCACAGAACACGCCCCAACCGCAGCACGGCGCTCATCTCCCTATCGAGGAGGTTGGCGCAGATGAGTTGAGGCATGATCGCCCTGAGGTGCGGCGGTCTCGTGTGGGCGAGTTCAAGCTGCGTCCACCCGTCGTAGGAGCCGCCGGTCGTACCTACCTTGCCGGTCGACCATGGCAGTTTTGCCGCCCACTCGACGGTGTCGTAGCCGTCAACGTCGTCCTTGTGGTCGCCGCTGAAGAAGCCGGGCATGAACTCGCCGTCCGACCCGTACCGCCCGCGCACGTCCTGGATCACATACAGGAACCCGCGTTCCGCCAGCTTGGAGCCCTTTTCATGGAACCGGTCGGCCCCTTTGTTGTACGGAGTGCGTTCCAGGATGACCGGGAACTTGCCGTCCACGTCGGGGCGATACACGTCGGCGCGGAGCACGACGCCGTCCCGCATCGTGGCCTCGACATCGGCCTCCAGAGTGGTCTCATACATGAACTAAAGTGGGGACTACGCGCAGAGGGGGTCGTCGGGGTCCCAGCGGCGGAACTCCGGCGTCCTGGAGGCGGCGAGATCGTCACGGGCGATGAACCACCTTTCGGCCCACCGTTCGGGGTCATGGAGCTCGCTGTCGGGATTCGACCGGCTGCGGGCGATGAACCCCGGGAACCACGCGCGTCCGGTCGCCTGCCCCACCGGGTTGTAGCGCAGGTCGAAGCTCCAGCGGATGGTGTCGGAGACGTTTTCGAGGGAGCCGTGCTGGGTGTACTTCGTCATGAACAGCACGTCGCCGGGCTTCATGGGCAGGGCAATATGGTCGGGCGAAATGTTCTCGTCGGGAATCCCCATCTTGCCGCTCGGCGCAACACAGTGAAGGTCGAGCCCATGCCTGTGGCTGCCAGGCACGACGGTCAGGCACCCGTTCTCCTCGGTGGCCTCCGTGACCGGAAGCCAGACGGTCAGCATGTCGCTCTCGTCGGCCTCCTCCGTGACGACGCCGATGTCCTGGTGCCACGGGGTCATGGCTATGCCGGCGTGTAAACGCTTGCCCTCCGGGAGAACTGCTACAGGCGGTTTAATGCGTGTGTGTTGGACGGGGTTGCAGAAGATCTCCGGCCCAATGAACATTTCGACCGCGTCCAGCAACCGCTCGTTCCTGAGAAGCTCGAAGGCCCTCGGCCCCGTGTGCATGGGAGTGTCGGGCTCGATGGAGCTCTGAGGGAGCGAGATGTCGAAGTAGTTGTAATACTCTCCCTCCGACTCTCTCGCCACCTCGGTCAGTCGCTCAGCGAACGGCAGGTCCTCGAACGTATCCGTGAGCTTTCCTTCCTCATGCCACTTCCGCGACAACCAGTCGAGTAAATCCCCGTACTCGTCGACGACTGGCCGGATGTCTTCCTCGGGGTCGAGAAGACCTTCCATAACGACGAACCCCTGTTCGTCGAACTCGTCCAGAACCGTCTGCTTATCGATGCCTTGCATATCGCTGCTCCAAACATGAACGAGGATTCAGGACTATCAAGACAGATTATCAGGCCGAGTTGAGTTGAAGTCAATCACCCTGAGGGTAAACACACCCACAACCTCGGACACCCCGACTTCGCAGGGCCGGCTTCAAGCCCATCCTGTCGTGGGGAAACTACCAGACCGAAGCCACGCGGGCGGATGCCGCGATCTTCTCGTCTCGGGACACCACCGGCGCGTCCAACACGATGGATTCGGCAGCGATGAGCTTATCGTGCATCTCGGAAATCTCAGGAAATCGGTCGAGATTTTCAAGCTGTGCTCTGCCGAGGTCGGATAGTTCGATGCCGCCGACGGAAGAAAGCGTGTCCAGCAGGTCGGCGGGAACAAGCGGCTGCCCCAGTTTTGCCGAGAGGAAATAGAACTCCGCGACCACTATCGCGGGAACGACAATGATCGCATTTCCCGTCTCGGCAAGACGAAACACGGCCGCCGCCGCGATGGACAGACGCTCAGGCGAACGCAAGTACCACCACAAGGCATGCGTATCCACCACGAACCGGGGATTATCTTCCTCCATGGGCGTCCTGCGCCGAGTCAGGTCCCACAGCCCCGCGTTCCCACACCGCCTTGATCCCAAGAAAGTCCTCGTAGGCCGCCTCCGGCAACTGACGCAACCCGCCTCTCAGCGCGCTGAGCGAAGGCTTTGCCTCCGACTCCGACGGCACGGAGACGAGTTTGCCGCACGGCTTGCCCCGACGAGTGATGATGACTTCTTCCCCTGAATCAAGACCCCGGAGTATCTCACTCGTTCTAGCCTTGAACTCTCGTATGCTGTATGTAGTCATGTTACAACCACCAATGTGATTTTGTTGTCTTTCACTTGTGGTCACATGTTATCACGGACCGTAAAGAACATGCGAAATCCATTCCCCTCTCACCGCCCCAATCTCCGCATCCCCTCCACTTTTGACAGGCGGGACGGATGCTCAGTTTATGGTCCGAGCCGCCAAATACGATCAACCGCTCCAACTCAGTGTGATACCGCTCGATATGTTGGTAGGCTGGCATACCACCCGCACCGTCATTCCCGCGAACGCAGAGCGTCGCGCTGACCAAGGGGAGAGGAGCTGCTCGCGAGGCGGACTGACACGGAGCCCGACAGCGTTGCCACAACGAGGGCAAAATTTGAAATTTGTGGCATGGTGGGACATTTTGGGACATTTGGCTTGTTATTGTAAAGTTTTGCGGTGGGTATTCACCCTCACCCGGCCTTCGCCGGGGCAGGCTCTAACCCTCACCCCAGCCCTCTCCCGTCAAGGGAGAGGGGATATGCTGGTACTCATCCCTACCTACTTTTTCAATGGCCCAAATGACGAAGGCACAACATTTTAGATTCCTCGCTACGCTCGGAATGACAGAGATACGGGACAAAATCATAGCTACAAACCCATTTTACCTACCCCTGTCAGCCCACAACGGGAGAGGAGTAGTTCTGATTGCCGCATTTGGTATGGTAGGACTTATGTTCTGTGTTGTCAAATCGGGGCCGGATAGGGGTTTCGATTGACTTATCAGACACCCTCCCCAATACTCACTCTCATGCTCTTCGGCGCAATAGAGACGGGCGGCAGCAAGGTCATCTGCGCGGTCGGAACGGGGCCGCATGACATTCGCGATCGAGTACGCATCCCAACGACCATGCCTGCCGAAACGCTGGCAGAAGTCAACGACTTTCTTCTTCGACATCACCGCGAGACTCCCTTATCCGCCGTTGGAGTCGGATCGTTCGGCCCGCTCGATCTGCAAGACGACTCGCCGACCTACGGGTACGTGCTGGACACCCCGAAGCCAGGCTGGCCGAACACCGATTTGCTTGGTCCTATTCAACAAGCACTTGACCTGCCCGTCGCACTCGACACCGACGTGAACGCCGCCGCGCTCGGCGAACATCGCTGGGGAGCGGGCGTCGGACTGGACAGCCTTGTGTACATCACGGTCGGCACGGGTATCGGAGGGGGCGCCGTTGTGGCGAGTCGTCCGGTGCATGGGGCGAGTCACCCCGAAATGGGTCACGTCCGCATACCCCACGACCGAGAGAGCGACCCATTCGAGGGATTTTGCCCATATCACGGAGACTGTTTTGAAGGTCTCGCGGCAGGCCCAGCGATTGAGTTGCGTTGGGGAATACCGGGTGAGTCGCTTCCGGAAGACCATCCGGCCTGGGCACTCGAGGCGGAATACCTGGCCGCCGGCATCGCCAACATCGTGCTGGTCTTATCGCCGCAACGGATCGTCGTTGGAGGCGGAGTTATGGAACAGCGCCACCTCTTTCCGATGATACGGGAGCGTGTGGTAGAGTTGCTGCACGGCTACGGGGTAACGGAGAAGATCGTGAACGCCTTGGACGACTACGTCGTTCCGCCTGCGCTCGGCGACGACTCCGGCATCGCTGGAGCGTTCGGGCTTGCGGAGATGGCGCTCACCGCGTCAGGGGAGGCAACGTGACAGAGCTCCCAACGGCAGTGCTCGGACGAACGGGGCTCGAAGTCACTCGCCTCGGCTACGGCGCGGGTCATCGCAAGCCGATGACGGAAGAAGAGAACCGGGCTATGGTACGCCGCGTCGTCGATTCCGGCATCAACCTGATCGATACCGCCAACGACTATGGGAACAGCGAGGAGATGATCGGCCTCGCGATTTCCGACAGGTACTCCGAAGTGACCGTTTCCACCAAGTGCGGCTGCTCTCCGAGAGGACATAGCTGGTCGCGCGACAATCTCTTTCGCGGGCTTGACGAGAGCCTCGAACGCCTGAAGACCGACCGCATCGACATCATGCAGACGCACGGCGGGAGCGTGCAAGACTTCGAGCAGAACGGTACGGTCGAGGCTCTGGTGGAGATGCGGGAGCAGGGACTGGTCAATTGGATCGGTGTATCGACGAACCTGCCTCACCTGCCGACGTTCATCGAGTGGGGCGTGTTTGACATCTTCCAGCTCCCTTATTCGGCCCTCGACCGCACCCATGAGGAGTGGATCACGAAAGCGGCCGAATCCGGGGCGGGCATTCTCATCAGAGGCGGCGTGGCGCTAGGGGAGCCCGGCGTCGGCAAGGGAAGCTCGTCCGAGTGGCATGCGTTCGAGGATGCCGGCCTCGACGAGTTGCGCGAGGACGGCGAAAGTCGTACGGCGTTCGTCCTGCGCTTCGTGACGAGCCTTCCGTCCGCCCACTGCAACCTCGTGGGAACCACCAACCCTGCTCACCTGCGGGAGAACATAGACGCGATGCTGCGCGGCCCCCTGCCCGACGACGTGTACGCCGAGGCAAAGCGACGCATTGATAGCGTGGGTGTTTCACCGTCTCCGGTCTAATGTGAATAGAACTGCTTGTCAGACTATTCAAACAGCCGGCGCAGATCTTGGCTCCCGTGACGCACGTGTATAATCTCAACGCCGTTGCCAGTGGGACGATAGATAATGACGTATCGAGTCCCGGGCACAAAAAAGCTGCGATGGTCTGGACCGAACTCCGGGCGGGCTATCCCCATTCGCGGATGGTCCGCAAGCCGGGTGCAATGATCCTCCAGCCGGTCAACGAAGCGAAGCGCATTGGCAGGGCTTCCCTGCGCAATATAATCATGGATCTGCCGGAGATCGGCGCGGGCTTCAAGAGTAAAGACGCAGCGGCTCATCTACCCGGCTTGGTCAACGAGGCGTTGCGCTGCCTAAGCTCCTGGAACACCTCGCCTGCGGATACTACTTGACCCGCGTCGGCCTGCTCAGTGCCTCGCCGCACACTCTCGCGCAGGTCGACAAGCTCGGATTCCAACTCGGCGTCATGTTCATCGAGCAATGAAAGCGCACTGTCCAGCACGTCATCAGTCGACGAATACTTGCCGGAGTCGATCTTGCGCTTGATGTGAGCGAGATTTCGCTCGTTGATCGAGATGTCCATGACCACACGATAGCCCGAATTCCCTGTAGGCGCAAGCGCATTCCGCGACTCCCCTTGCTCTTTCCCTTCAGGCAAGGGTTGGATCATCACATTTAGGCAGACGCGGCGTCCCGGCCAATCTCATCGCTCATGGTCTCAAGCTCTTTCAACAGCCGACTGCGCATCATCGGGCGAAGAAGCCAACCCAAGTACGTGAACATGAACGCCGTAATCGCCCCGTCCGATCCTGCCATCATGTCATGGGTAACCTTCGTGCCACCCTCCACCTATTCAATCGTGATAGTCCCCTGGTAGGGGTAGCGTCCCGCGGTGGTACGGGAGCCGAATTTGGACGGCTGCTCATATTCGGTCACTTCGTATTCGACGTGGCTGGTCTTTCCGGACCAGACATACTCGCTCTCGTACGTCGAACCCACTCCGCGCTCGCCCTCCGAAGTCCATTTAGGTTCCTGGACTGCATCAACCCACCTTCCGAAGTTCTCGATATTCGACACGAACTCCCACACGGCCTCCACGGGGTGGTCCATCACAAGCTCAGCCGACGCCCCAATCCACTTCATACCTTTCCTCCAGTTTGTAGCTTCCATGTTTCAAACCCCTATGATACGTCCGAGAGCCTGAATCGAGTAAACGCCACGATCAGGAACACGATGCCGAAGGCGGCCACCGCCACCATATTCATTACCACATCCCCGAAGTCGGCGTCGAACAGCATGAGGTTGTTGAACGCCGTGTTTGCCCACCCGTGCGGAGTGAGCTTACCGAGGGCCTGCATCCAATCGGGCGTGATGAACAGCGGCCACCACGAGCCGCCAAGCGGCGCGAGCACCAGGGACGCCAGCACACCAGCCGAGCTTGCCCCCTCGGCGGTCCGAACGAGCGCGGCCAGCATCACGCCAAAGGCCGAGGACGTGAACACTATGGCCAGGGAAACGAGAATGACGGCGAGTGGAGACGAGCCCATGTCGATGCTGAATGCCACGATTCCCACGCCCCACAGGACGACCACCTGCATGACCCCTCGGTAGGCGCCCATCAGGAACTTCCCGAAGATGATCGACTCCCTCAGGACGCCGTTGGTGAGCAGGCGTTCGAGCGTCTGGTTCTTTCGCTCACGAGCGATGGCCTCGGCGCTCAGGGCGGCAGCGAAGAAGATGAACATCGTCAGGTATCCCGACAGCGTGAAGTTGCTGGCGTTCGGCCGTTCTCTTTCCCCGACCTGCTCCTCCGGGAAGCTGACAAGTTGTGCCGAAGTCGGGTCTGCAAAGTCGGGAAGACGTTGCATGACAGTGACGGGGTCGGCTTCCGGTGGAAGGAGAGTCACCGAAAGAACCGCCAGTTGAGCGTTCAACACCTGTCGGGCGATGGTATTCGCAACCGCCTCAAGGGCAGCCGCGCCCTCAGGATCGTCGGGGTTTGTTACCACCTCCAGCACAGCCGTTCCGTTCCCACCCATGAGACTGTCCGTGAACCCGACAGAAAACGCGATGAACCCGGTCAACGCTCCGGCCTCGACTTCCTGGCGAGCCGCATCGTAGTCCAACTCCTCAATCGTGAAGGTGTCACCCGCCGCCAGTCCGTCGATAATCTGTCGACTGAGGCTTCCCTCTCCTTCCTCTCGCGTTACCAAAGTTATTTTCAGAGGTTCGTCCTCAGACAGAATGCCGCCGAGCGCCAGGGTAAACCCAAGCGTGAACAGCAACGGAAAGGCGAACGCGAACACAACCGCGA
>VXLM01000026.1 GCA_009841605.1 Dehalococcoidia bacterium | reverse complement strand
GGAAAGGCTGCCGAGTTCAGCCGGAATTCGTCCTTGCAACCCGTTGCCGGTAATCACACCCCCGCCGTAACTGTCGACGGGCTGATTCCCATTGAGGGTATAAAGTCTTAACTCCGTCACACGACCGGTGGCGTCAGTGGTCACGCCGTACCATTCGCCGAGGGGCCGGTCGCTGAGCCAGTTGGTGTTGAATACCCAATTCGGACCATCCGCCACGTTGTAGAGGGCGACCAGAGCGGCCTTGTCCGCGTCGTCACAGAATGGCAGGGCGAGATTATCGAGATCATTGACCGGCACGTCCCGCAACCCAGTTGGGATGCACCCGGTCAACCGGTTGCCACTGAGATACAGTCGTTGGAGGTCGGCGAGGCTGTCCAGTTCAGCCGGAATTCGGCCTTGCAACCCGTTGCCGGTAATCGCGCCCCCGCCGGAAACATTGAGCTCGGTCACGCGGCCGTTGGCGCCGGTGGTCACACCGTACCACTCGTCAAGGGGACGGTCACTGAGCCAGTTGGCGTTGAACACCCAATTCGGCCCGTCGGTGGCGTTATAGAGGGCGACTAGCGCGGTCCTGTCCGTGTCGCCACAGAATGGCAGACCGAGACTCATGTGGTCATTTTTCGGCACGTCCTGCAATGCGTCGGGTATGCATCCGGTCAGCCGATTAAGGGATAGGGTCAGTTCTTCAAGGTTTGAGAGTCTGCCGAGTTCGGGCGGGATATCTCCACTCAATTGGTTGTTACTCAGCATCAGCAATTCGAGGTTGGCGAGGCTGCCCAGTTCAGGTGGGATCTGTCCACTCAACCGGTTGCCGTCCAGCCGCAGCCATTCCAGCTTGGAGAAGCCGCCCAGTTCGGGTGGGATCTGACCAGTCAACCGGTTGTTCCACAGCATCAGCAATCTGAGGTTGGAGAGGCTGCCGAGTTCGGGCGAGATCTGACCAGTCAATTGGTTTTCGCCCAGCCACAGATCTGCAAGGTTGGAAAGACTGCCCAGTTCGGGCGGGATCTGACCACTCAAACGGTTTGAGGACAGCGACAGACTCTCGAGATTGGAGAGATTGCTCAGTTCGGGCGGGATCTGACCACTCAAACGGTTTGAGGACAGCGACAGCCTTTCAAGATTGGAGAGATTGCTCAGTTCGGACGGAATCTGACCGCTTAACTGGTTGTCGTACAGAGATAACACTTCGAGGTTGGAGAGGCTGCCTAGCTCGGGCGGGATCTGACCAGTCAACTGGTTGTCGTCCAACGACAGCGTTTCGAGGTTGGAGAGGGTGCCGAGTTCGGGCGGGATCCGTCCAGTTAACTGGTTGTAGTCCAACGACAGCGATTCGAGATTGAAGAGTCTACCCAGTTCGGCAGGGATCTCACCGCTCAACTGGTTTTTGGACAGCCACAGCAATTCGAGGTTCGCTAGGCTGCCCAGCTCACGCGGGATCGCGCCGGTCAACTGGTTCTCGTTCAACCATAGCCATTGCAGGTTGGAGAGACTGCCCAGTTCGGCGGGAATTGTGCCAGCCAATTGGTCTTCATCGAACCACAACTTTGTGACACGCTGCGGCGTCCCCTCGACAGTGACGCCTTCCCAGTGGGTTATGGGAGTTGCCGCCGACCAGTCGAGGGTGGCATAGCTGGCCAGCGTGTCGCGCACCGCAAGTAGAATCTCGCAGTCGGAGACGAGGCCCGGGTTGTTGGCCGGGTTGGGTACGGCGGTACCGGTGGAGCAGGTGGGCGTGTCGGCACTCTGGGCGGAGGCCGAACGCGCGATGGTGAGCATGGCTGCCAGCAGGACAAGCGTCACTATCGCGACGGCAGGCACTGTCGCGATTACCGTCCTTCGGAGACTCAATATCGCTCCCTAATAGTTGCGGATGAGCGGGTTATTCCCCGCTCATCGTATCACTTGGCGAGCGTAGGAACTCGTCCTGTTTCTACCCCGGACTCAGAGTCAACGTGTGTGCCGCCTGGGCTCGCGCTCGCTCGTTGTCGAGGGGGAGGTAGTGGTGGCGTCCGGCCAGCCACTCGGTGAGCTGGTCGCCGTAGTGGAGGCTGCCGGGATGGCCCGACTGTCCGGTGGCGTCGACTGCCCACAGGCCGGGCGGGTCGTCAGCGAGGTCGGCGTTGTGCCGCCAGTTCGCGCCGATGGAGGCGAGGTAGTTCGGGTCGAAGCCGGTGTTGCTGACGGTGATGCCGTTGCCGCCCACGGGCTGGCCGCCCCGTTTCAGGAGGTCGGAGAGGTCGCCGCGATCGGAGAGCAGGTGGTTGAGCGCGATCTTGTGGATTCTGCCCCAGCGCCACTCCGCCATTTCGGGGCCGAGGCGCTCCGTCAAGATGTCGATTGCGCGGAGCATGGACGTGACGACGGTCTCGTTCCGGGGCGGCGAGCCGCCGGTCTCGTCGTTGCCGAGCAGGCGCACGGCGTAGCCGGATATGGCGCCCGCGACGAGCGGAACCACATCGCCGCTGAACCTCTCGGCGGCAACGGCGGTCGTGAACTCGGCGAAGAAGAGCTCGAAGATCGAAGCGCCAACCTCGTCCACGTCCATCCTCCCGTTCCACTCGTCCAGGAACCCTGCCGCCTCCAGCACCCTAGGGTCGGACGACCGCTTTAGCGTCTCGACCAGGGACGGCAGAACCTCGACGGCCCGCATCGAGAGGGTGTCGGTCTGCATTCGGGCGAAGTCCTCACGGGAGAATTGCTCCTGCTCCTCCAGCATTTGGCGGATGCGGAGGGCTCGGTGCCCGCTGCTCCACGTGCCGGAGAGCGGATAGGGGTAGTCCTCCGGCGCGGTCCGGTTGTTGGCCGAGCGGGCGTATCCCTCGGCCGGGTCGCTCAGGGCGGGAAGGGCGTCGTAGGGAATGAGGCCGCGCCATTGGTGCGCCGGGTCCCAGCCCGGACGGTACTCGCGGTTCCACTGCTCGCGGATGGGGATCCGCCCTACCGCCTGGTAGCCGATATGGCCCTCGACGTCGCCGAACACGTAGCTCCACGTGGGGACGATCCAGTCGCGGAGAGCCTCCTTGGCCTCGTCGCAGTTCCCCGCCGCGGCCAGGTCGAGCATGCACGTGATCTCGTCGCCGAAGCCGGTGCCGAGCCATCTGGCCGAGACCTTGTCGGTCGTGCGCAGCGGCTCCGGGAGAAGCTCGTCTACTATTGGGCCGTTGTGCGTCCGCGTTATCGTGATCGTGCGGGCGTCCTCGCCCTTCACGGCGATCTCGACGGTCTCATTCTTGGCCGGACGCCACTCGTCGTCGAACCGGAAGTGTCCGGGCCGGTCGGGGTCCTCCTGCTCCCGGTAGATGTCGCGCTGGGAGCAGATGTTGTTGGTGACGCCCCACGCGAGGGTCTCATTCCTGCCGAAGACGACACCGGGCACGCCGACGTACCCGGCTCCAGCGACGTTAATGTCCGGGCCGGAGAGATGCACCTCGTACCAGCAGGAGACCGCGCCAAAGGCGATATGCGGGTCGCTGGCGACCATGGGGGCGCCGCTCGTGGACTTACTGCCGGAGACGACCCAGTTGTTGCTGCCGATCCCTTCATCGGGGTCGCCGACCACCTCGCCGACCGGGACTTCGCCCGTCCGCGACGGCGAGTAAGAACCCTTGGGGACGATGCTCTCGTCCTCGGCCTCGCCCGTGATGAAGTCGTCCAGCAGGGCACCTTCGCCGAGCGTCCGCTTCGCCAGATCGGGAATCGCGATGATGGGCAGACGGCCCGTGAGGTACCAGCGGAACTCCTGCCAGGTGGCCACGGAGTCCAGCGGCGTCCACTCGTGCGGTTCATAGCCGAGCAGGTCGAACTCTATCGGCAGGTTGCTCCGGCTCTCCTCCATGAAGGCGTTGATGCCGTCGGTGTATGCCTGCAAGCGCCGCTTCGTCTTTTCGGGGAACCTAGCAAGATTCTCCTGCGCCGTGCACTCGAGTCCGATGGTGTGAGAAACCGTGTCGATCTCGATGCCGCTTGGCCCGATGACCTCGGAGAGGCGTCCACGCGCCTTGCGCCGGTAGTAGTCGAGCTGCCAGAGACGGTCCTGTGCCGTGGCATACCCGTAGCCGAAGAACAGGTCGTCGTCAGTCTCGGCGAGGATGTGAGGGACGCCCCACTCGTCGCGTGCGATTTCGACCTTGCCCGACAGGTCCGATGCGGTTCGGGTCCCCTCCATCGAAGGAACGCGGCTTGTGGTCTGGGCCGTCCACCACTGATCGAACTCGGCTCGTGTCAGCCCGGCGTCTTCGCAGATCGCCTTTATCGAGTCCCCGGCTCCGAGTCGGAGCAGCAAGTCTTTGTCCGTTTTGTTCATGGTTCTATGCCTTTCGTTTTGCTTTTCAGAAACTATCTCTGAACCTCGAATACTATCCCTGCTCGTGCATCGACAGGCTCAGCACGAACGGAAAATCATACATGAGAACGTTCGCCCCCATATTAGGTACGGGGTAGGCTGTGAGCTTGTCGAAGGGCAATCCTCCGCACTTCTATTTGGGCCGGCGCGGCCTCTCATTCCTGCGACAACTCGGCCAAGCGCTGCATTGGAGACTTTACTCTCGTGAGCAGCAGGATGGCCGTGACGAACAGCGCGACAACGGCTAGGAATGCGGGACCGTAGCTGCCGAGATAGTCGAACGACGCGCCTGCCATGAGAGGCCCGGCGAACGCGGGGATCATGACGACGAGTCCAGACAGCCCCGCAATGCTCCCGAAGTACTTCAACCCGAAGTTCTCTTGTAGGAGCAGCGTCATGAGAACGCCGAACGCGCCGAAGAAGAACCCGAAGAGCGGCACGACGACCCACAGATGGATTCCGACAGGGTAGGCCGCGATCACCGAGATAAGCAGCGCCTGTCCCCCCAGGCTGAGCATCATGGCTATTCGGGCGGTAAATCGCTCCGCGAGGTAGCCGAATGTCCCCTTACCGGCCATGCCGAATGCGGCCAGCAGTGAGAGCAGCGTCACGACGCTCGCGTCTTCCGTTCCCTGGTCGAGCAGGTGCGTGCTTATCTGCGGCAGCAGCGCGCTGTAGGTGAAGGAACCCAAAGCGGTCGCCGCCGTCACGTAGTAGAAGGCGTCGGACCGCAGGGCCTCCTTGACAGTCAGACCCACGAGGCCGGTGGTGGCGGGCGACGACTCGCTCTCTTGCGAAGAGGCGGCCCTTTGAGTCGTTCGCTCATGGACGAACAGGGTCGCCAGAAGCGCCACGGCAAAGGACAGAATGCCCGTGACCACAAAGGCAGAGCCCCATGTAGCGACCGCCAGGAGGTACCCGGTCAGGATAGGCACGGTCAGGCCGCCGAAGTTGTTGCCCATCGTCGTGAAGCCCATGGCGCGACCCTTCGACTTTGGAAACCACAGCGCAACCAGCCTGCCCGCGGGGAGCATGTTCATCCCGGAGAACGCGAAGAACTGAAGGAAGCTCAGGGCGTAGAAGTGCCATAGCTCGGTCATCATGGGTCGCAAGACGAGGCTCACCGCGAAGAGGGCCATAGTCCCGGCGAGGAGCAGCCTCGCTCCATAGTTGTCCATGAACCTTCCGAGCAGCGGGGCGGTCAAACTGCCGATGGCCCAGAAGGACAGCGAAGCCAATATCTCCGTGCGGGTCCACCCGAACGTCTCCTCGAGAGGTTCAACGTACAGCCCGAATGCGTAGTTGCTCGTGCCGATGCTGAGGGCTGAGGAAAGGAAGACGATCCCGACAATCAGCCAGCCGTCGTACTCCCTGCGGCGGGCGCGAAGCACCATGTCGGCAGCGCGATCCGAAAACATCCCGACTATGGTACACCAGCAACGTCGATGCGTCTTGAGGAGCTTGCCCGTGTAAATGTTCAGTCTTGATGAGTCGGATCGCGTGACCTACCCAAACTGTCATTCCGAGCGTAGCGAGGAATCTAAAATCCATTACCGCAAGACCGGACAGCCAGTGCTGCGCTTCTATCATGACCAAGAGCCGAAAACGGCGTATGAACACTCTGTGTCGACCTTACGTTGAGTCAGAACACTTGAGATTCTTCGACTCCGCTACGCTCCGCTCAGAATGACAGTTGCGGGGTTGCTTTCTTGTGATTGGAGAGTGGAGCGATAGTCAAATACCTACCCCTGTCAGCCCGCGAACGGGAGAGGGGGTAACGCAAAGTCCTCCTTTCGCGGGTATGACGATGACTGATCCGGACGCATTTTTCTTGCTGAGCCCGAGCTATTGCCATCCATCTTGACAATATGATGCTGTGATGTGATGATGCTGATATGCGAACTACTGTAACTATTGACGACGACGTTTTGGCAGTTGCCCGGGCGCTGGCTGAGCGGAAGGGAAGCAGCCTCGGTGGCGCCCTGTCGGAACTTGCCCGGCGCGGCTTCAAGAGCGAGCTCACCCACGGCGATGTTACGGACGGCACGACCTTTCCCGCTTCCGTCGATGCCGAACCCATCACCAGCGAAGATGTCTACCGTTCACTGGACGACTGGCCGTGATCGCGCTGTTGGACGTCAACGTCCTGATAGCGCTCGCCTGGCCCAATCACGTGCATCATGCCGCGGCCAGAGGATGGTTCGAGGCGCGGCGGGAGGACGGCTGGGCGACGTGCCCCCTGACGGAGGCGGGTTTCGTCCGTGTGTCCTGCAATCCGTCGGTCGTTCGACACACGGTCACGCCTCTCGAAGCCATATCGGTCTTGCAGAGGCTGACGCGATTGGGTGCTCACACCTTCTGGCCGCTGGACCAGTCCATCACTGACCTGCCTGAATCAATTGGCATTCGTCTCCAGGGTTACCGACAGGTTACGGACGCCGTATTGCTGGCCGCCGCAATACAGCGAAACGGACAACTGGCCACGCTTGACGCAGGCATGGAAAGGTTGGTCTCAGAGAGCCAGAGTTCATACCTGTGCGTCATCCCCGTTTGAACCAGCCGAGGCATTCCGAACGATGAAGCGACGGCGGCCCTTCTGATAGAATGAGCCGCGCGATTCGTTCCGAGAGGCTATGCAAATGTCCAGACCCCGCGCGTTCATCACCCGTGAGATATTCCCCGATGCTCTTGAGATGATCCGCGCGGAGGTGGACGCCGAGGTGTGGCCGGACGAGCTTCCCCCTCCTCCCGACGTTCTTCTCGAAGAGTGCAGGGGCGTTGACGGAATCCTCTGCCTTCTCACCGACAAGATCGACGGCGATTTCATGGACGCTGTCGGGCCGCAGCTCAAGGTCATCAGCCAGCTTGCGGTGGGATTCGACAACATCTATATTCCCGACGCCACGCGGCATGGCATTCCCGTCGGCAACACGCCGGAGGTGCTGACGCACACGACGGCAGACGCCGCATGGGCCTTGCTGCTGGCGGCGGCGCGGCGTATCGGCGAGGGCGAACGGGCAGTGCGCGCGGGGAACTGGCGCACGTGGCACCCCCTCCACTACCTCGGGCAGGACGTCTATGGCGCAACCCTCGGCATCATCGGCATGGGGCGTATAGGGTTCGAGGTCGCCAGACGCTCGTTGGGCTTCAACATGAGGGTGCTCTACAGCGACATCGTCAGGCAGGAGCAATATGAGGCCCAACTGCCGATGGAGTACGTCGACATCGACACGCTCCTGTCCCAATCCGACTTCGTGTCGCTCAATACCGTTCTCAATAGCTCCACGCATCACCTCATCGACGCCGAAGCTCTGGGGAAGATGAAGCCGACATCTGTGCTCGTGAACGCCTCACGTGGGCCGATAGTCGACCAGCAAGCCCTGTACGAGGCGTTGAGGGACGGCGAGATAGGCGCGGCGGGTCTCGACGTCACCGACCCGGAGCCGATCCGCGAAGACGACCCGCTCCTCACCCTCGAAAACTGCGTCATCGTTCCGCATATCGCCAGCGCCAGCGTCGCCACGAGGCGGGAGATGTCCCGCATCGCCGCCGTCAACCTGCTGAACGGCATAAAGGGCGAGCGCCTCATCACCTGCGTCAACCCGGAAGTCTATATCTGACCGATAGCTCACTCCAGCCAGGAGCGATACGCGAATGCAAGACTACGAACCACTCGACATCTCCCGGTCGTGCAACTCCGGGCCGGAGATTCTCGGCAGCGGCGCTTCTGATGTCGAAACGGGCCTTCGGTCGTTCCGGGGCCTCCCCTTCATGATCGGAGGTCTGGCCGGGGGACTGGGAGGCAACTCGTTCGTTGCGCCATCGCCGAACGGGGGCAGCGTCTTCGTTCCTGTCGGCAAGGCAGCGAAGCGGGTGCTGTTCGCCCACGCGCTGCTTGAAACGAAGCTGGACCAGGGCGGTCGGCTCGGCGAGCCTGTCGCGGAGTACGTGTTCTACCTGTCGAGCGGCAGGCAGGAGCGGGTGAATATCCGTGAGCGCTTCGAGATAGCGGCCTCTCCCTCCTTCCCTCCGGGAACGCCGGGTCCTCCGTACCGCGCCGTGACCGACGGCAAGGCGACCCTGATGCCCCGCTACGAGGGGGAGTTCGACGCGGCGGGAAAACGCCAGACCGAGGCGACCCATGCTACGGCGGAGCTATGCTGGCTCTGGGCATGGGAGAACCCCGAACCTGACTCGTCAATAGAGACCATCGAGATCGTCCCCGCCGAAATGCGCTTCTTCATAGCCGCTATCACCCTCGGACACCTCGATGAGCACCCCTTCCCGCGAGAGGGACGCCGCCCGGCGAAGATCACCCTGCTCGACGAGGCCGAGGCCTCCAAGCCTTTCGACGTTGATGTCGAGGTCGACAGGGGCGACGCCACCTACGTCTTTCCCTTGCCCGCCGTGTCGTCCGACGAGTTTCTCTCGGCCCCGTACTCGTGGGGACAGGACGACAACGAATCATCCAGCCCGTCCTACGTGGAGATATCGGCCACGCCGTCCGCCACAGTGACGGTCAAACAGGGCGACGCCGAGATCGGTAAGACCACCTGGGGCGAGGTGGTCGACAGCGGTTCAGTGGAGACCGAGAAGGTCAAGATCGAGCTCATCGACCCTGGCAAGAACTGGGTCCACGTCACGGTCGTCGATGACGAGACGGGGAGCCCCGTTCCCTGCCGCGTCCACTTCCGGTCGCCCGATGGCGTGCCCTACCAACCTCATGGACACCACAACCAGGTCAACTCCAACCTTGGTACGTTTCACAACGACGTGGGCGGGGACCTGCGACTCGGACAAACGGCCTTCGCCTACATCGACGGCACCTGCCAGGGGTGGCTGCCGCGAGGCGAGGTCGTCGTGGACGTGTCGCGCGGGTTTGAGTACGAGCCGTTGCGGACGAAGGTCTCCATTGAGCCCGGACAGCGCGAGCTGGAACTGCGCCTCAAGCGGTGGACGAACATGAACGCCCAGGGCTGGTACAGCGGCGACTCCCACGTCCACTTCCTCTCACCGACAGGAGCGCACCTGGAGGCACAGGGCGAGGACCTCGACGTGGTGAACCTGCTCCAGTCGCAGTGGGGAAGCCTGTTCACGAACACGGAGGACTTCACCGGCTCGGCCAGCGTCTCGGAGCGCGGGGACAGCATCGTCTACGTGGGACAGGAGAACCGGCAGCACTTCATGGGACACATGATCCTGTGGGGTCTCAAGAGGCCGATCATGCCGTGGTGCAGCGATGGCCTGGGCGAGGCCGAGATCGGCGGAAGCATGGAGACGACCCTGAGCTACTGGGCGGACGAGGCACACGCGCAGGGTGGATTCGTCGTCAATCCTCACTTCCCGAATCCGAACGGGGAACCGGCGACCCTCGTGGCGACCGACCGGCTCGACGGCGTCGAGATGATCCGCCAGACCGAGTTCAACCATATCGAGTACTACCGCTACTTGAACGGTGGGTACCGGCTCCCCCTCGTGGGGGGCACGGACAAGATGTCCAGCGACGTGCCGGTAGGGTTGTACCGCACCTACGCCAAGCTCCCCGACGATGAGGAGTTCGGCTACAACTCATGGTGCCGCAGCGTCGCGAGCGGAAGGACGTTCCTCAGTGGCGGTCCGATCATTCACTTCTCGGTCGACGGCAAGGCCATCGGCGACACGGTCGCCATCTCAGGGCCGGGCACGGTCGAGGTCGAGGCGTGGGCGGAGAGCATCTTCCCCATGAACGTCCTGCAGATCGTCCGAGACGGCAAGGTCGTCGCGCAGGCCGAGTCCACAGGCGGCACGCGGCGGCTTGAGCTGCGAGAGAAGATCACCATCGACAAGCACACGTGGCTGGCCGCGAGGTGCGGAGGCCCTGAGTACATGGGCAGCTTCTACCACATAGACGCCATGGCACGCGGCATGTTCGCCCACACGTCGCCCATCTACGTGGCCGTCGGAGGCGACTGGTGGATGTTCAGCGAGGAGACGGCCAAGTATATGCTCACGCTCATCGAGGGCAGCATCTCCTACATCCGGGAAACGTCGGCGCAGCACACGCACGGCGGCGTCACCCACCACCACGGCCAGGACGACCACATCGCCTACCTCGAAGCGCCCTTCCACGAGGCCCACGCGGCAGTCCACGAACGGGCGCAGCGGCTGGGGGTTCGTCTGTAGGGCAAGGAACACCTCAACACGGCGCCCTGAACCTCGATTTAGACGGGAACCGCCTCAACCGGATCGGGAATAGGGAGGCCCTTTTCCGCCAAGATAGCTAGATGCTCAGCAACGGCCTCGGCTATCAAGGCCTTCGTCTCTTCCTCGGTATCGCCTGCGGCCACACAGCCAGGCAGGTCAGGCAAATATGCAGCGTAGCCGTTGTCACTCTTTTCAATTACGACCGGGTATGCCATTACGGTTGAAGGCATCATTCACCTATCGCAGTCCGGCTTGCTTCAAGATACTGATCCACGTTTGGGGCGGTAAGTCTTTGCTTGGTTTCCCGGCAATCGTGACGAGTCCAGGCTTGTTGGGATGTTCAAAGTGACGATGACTGCCTCGCCAACGTACCTGTACCCACCCGTCCTGCTTCACTAACTTTATTGCGTCCGATACCTTGGGCACACGGTGTTCCTGCTGTGCCAAGAATCATAGCCCAATAGAGTTGGCAACTCAAGAAACCATAGGTGGCGTTCCCTCCGACTTGGCAACAAAAGGCGAACTGCGGGGTAATCGTGTACCATGCGGCACTATCCCCAACCCCCACCCCGGAGGCTCCTTGATCCATGGACTATGAACCCATCGACATATCCGCTTGGTGCGGCACGGGAGTGGAGCTCCTGCCGGGCGAGGACCCGCTGCTGGGTGAACAGGCTATGCGCGGTCTCCCCTTCACCGTCGGCGCGCCAGGCGGCGGCCCCGACGGGAAGTGCTACGTCTCGTTGGGAGACGGGGACGCGCCGGTAACGCTGCCGGTCGGCAAGGCGGCGCACAACGTCATCGTCGCTCACCGGCAGATGGAGACCGAGCAGCACGAAAACGGCCCCATTGGCGTCCACGTGGCGGACTACGTCATCCGGTTCGAGGACTCCGAGACCGTGACCATCCCCATCAGGGAAAGGTACGAGATCAGCGTCGTCGGCGACCGACAGGGGATATCACGCTTCGGGATAGGATATCCCTACCTCGCCGTGACCGACCGGGAAGACACCCTCCTGCCCCGCTACGAGGGCCAGTTTGAACTAAGCGGGCGACGACAGACGGAGACAAACCAGGCTCTGCCCACGTGGTACTGGCTGTTTGTGTGGCGCAACCCGACTCCAGGTCGCGTCATCGAGTCAATCGAGTTCATCCCCCGGGGGCCGCGCTTCATCGTCGCGGGCCTCACGCTCGGACACGTTGACGAGCACCCCATCTCCCGCGACGCTCGCCGCCCTGTGCGTGTCACGCTCAAGGACGCGGAGAGCGCGGAAAAACCCTTCAACCTCGATGTGACCATCGACCGCGGCGAACGCACCTACGTCCACCCGCTCCCGGAGCAGTCTTCGGACGAGTTCCTTACCGACCCTCAGAAGGGTTTCGGCGAGGCCCAGAACCCGAAGTCCAGTCCCGCCTACGTCGAACTGTCGGGCGTTCCGTCGGCGACGGTGGAGGTGTCCCAGGGGGGAGACAAGGTCGACAGCGTGAAGTGGGGCGACGTCGAGAATGACGGCTCGGTCGATACCGACAAGGTACGCATCGAACTCATCGAGCCGGGCAAGAACTGGGTGCGCGTTCGAGTCGTGGACGACGAGACGGGGCAGCCGGTCCCGTGTCGCGTCCACTTCAGGTCGCCCGACGGGGTGCCGTACCAGCCGCACGGACACCACAACCATGTCAACTCCAACCTCGACACGTGGCACATCGACGTTGGCGGCGACCTGCGTCTCGGCCAGATCAGCTACGCCTACATCGACGGCACGTCCCAGGGCTGGCTCCCGAGGGGCGAGGTGATCGTCGACGTGGCGCGCGGCTATGAATACGACCCTCTTCGCGCCAGGGTCAACATCACACCCGGCCAGCGCGACCTCGAGCTTCGTCTCAAGCGGTGGATCAACATGAATGAGCGGGGCTGGTACTCCGGCGACTCGCACGTGCACTTTCTCTCGACGCAGGGAAGCCATTTCGAGTCGCAGGCCGAGGACCTCAACGTCGTCAACCTCCTGCAGTCGCAGTGGGGCAGCCTCTTCACCAACGTCGAGGACTTCACCGGCGAGGCGAGCGTGACGCGCCAGGGCGACAACATCGTCTACACCTCGCAGGAGAACCGTCAGCACTTCATGGGGCACATGATCCTGTGGGGCCTCAAGGAGCCGGTAATGCCCTTCTGCTCCGACGGCCCCTCCGAGGCTGAGATCGGCGGCCCGATGGAGACGACACTGAGCCACTGGGCCGACGAGGCACACGCACAAGGCGGATACGTCATCAACCCGCATTTCCCTCACCCCAACGGCGAGCCGTCCGCCCTCATAGCGACAGGACGCCTCGACGCCGTGGAGATGATCCTGCAGCAAGAGTTCTGGCACAGGGAGTGGTACCGCTATCTCAACTGCGGCTACCGCCTCCCCCTCGTCGGCGGGACGGACAAGATGTCGAGCGACGTCCCCGTCGGGATGTACCGCACCTACGTGAGGATCCCCGACGACGAGGAGTTCACCTACGAAAGCTGGTGCAGGAACGTGGCGAAGGGGCGGACGATCCTCAGCGGAGGCCCGATCATCCACCTCACCGTTGATGGTCACGAGGTCGGCGACACCGTCGAGCTCTCAGGTCCCGGTACCGTCGAGGTATCGGCGTGGGCGGAGAGCGTCGTGCCAATGTCCCGCTTGGAGATCGTCCAAGAAGGAAGGGTGGTCGCCTCCACCGAGTCCGACACGCCGACTCGCAAACTCAGCATCAACGACAAGATCGCGGTTGACGACAACTCATGGGTCGCCGCGCGAGCGGGCGGGCCGGGTTATTACCTCGGATACAGCTACTACGACGCGTGGGAGCGCGGCATCTTCTCCCATACCTCTCCGGTGTACATCGCCGTCGGAGGAGCATGGAGCATGTTCGACAAGCCGACGGCCAAGTACATGCTGACCCTGATCGACGGCGCTCTGACCTACATCGACAACAGCTCTCGGCAGCATTCGCATGGGCACGTTACGCACCACCACGGCGAGGACGACCACATCGGCTACCTCAAACGCCCGTTCATCGAGGCCCGCGACGCCGTGAGGAGACGACTGCACAACCACGTCTAGTTCGTTGACTCTGTGTCTGCGTCGGTTGAAACTGACGGTCTGCCGCCGGTAATTGCGCGAATCACGCAGTTCAAAGTAACTGTTCAGAGCTGGCGGGATTTGCACGAATTGTTCTATCGCCGTCATTCTGAGGAGCGCAGCGACGAATAATCTACAATCTCTCCCCCGCCGGGGCTAACAGGGGTAGGCACTTGCCTATTGGCCCACTTTGAAAGTAACCCCGCCACTGTCATTCTGAATGCAGCGAAGCGGAGTGAAGAATCTAAAATACTCGTCTTCCGAGCCAAGCTCCGTAGCCGGAAATATGTCATGACCGTGGCACAGCATTTTAGATTCCTCGCTACGCTCGGAATGACAGGGAGACGGGGCTGGATCGTAGCTGCAAGTCCTTTTGCCACCCCTGTCAGCCCCCGCCGGGGAAGAGGTACAGAGAGGGGGTCTTCGCGATTCAATTCACGAGGACTGAACAGCTACCACTCTCCCGCCATGTTGTGCGACACTCGCGCGCATACTATTATGAAGTGGCGAAAACCGCGTACCTGCACGATTCTGCGAGCATGTAGCGCTTGCGGAGGGCGGGCGATCACGATAGGGAGGCAGCATTGTTGAAGGATCGGGCATTTGCACACGTAGTCATATTCCTGGCCGCCGTATTGGTGGCCGGTACTCTAGCCTGCTCTTCCGAATCGGAGCCGGAAGAGACGGAGCCTACACCGACATCCCTTCCCGCTCTGACCGGTAGCGACCTGATGCAGCTTACCGATGACACGAAGCCGGCGACGAGTTCCCAAGACTCAGCCGCCTCTCGGAAAGGCAGCTTGGTCATCGGCAATCTCGTCGATACGTCCGGTCCTCATGCGAAATTCGGCGAATCGTACAGCAGGGCCGCTGAGCTGGCCGCGCGGCACATTACGGAAGCGGGAGGCACTCCCGTCACAATCGTCCATCGCGACACGGGGACCGAGGCCGCAAAGGGTATAGCAGCGGCCCGCGAGCTGATCGAGACCGAAGGCGTCGCGGCCATCGTCGGCGCGCGCGACGGTGATGTAACCATCGCCGTCGCAGAGTCGGTGACCGTTCCGGGGGAAATCCTCCTGATTTCCCCCTCGACTACCTCAATGGCCCTCACCGCGCTGGAGGACAAGGACTTCGTCTTCCGCACCGTTGTTTCAAACACGGGACAGGGAACCGTGCTTGCGACGGTAGCCACAGGAGAGGACCATGAGACGGCGGGGATCCTGCACATCAATGACGCATACGGGCAGGGCCTCGCGGACCAGTTCACGGAGGTATTCGAAATACTTGGCGGGAAAGTCGTCGGAAGAGTGGGCCACGATGAAGGCCAAGAGTCATACAGCTCCGAGTTGGCACAGGCCATCGCCGAAGATCCCGACGTGTTCGTCGCTATCAGCTACCCCGAGCAGGCTGAAGCGTACCTCAGTGAACTGGTCGAAATAGGATATACCGGTAAACTCCTGCTGGCCGACGCCGCAAAGTCCTCGGAAATGGTCGAGGCCGTCGGGGGAGACGCCCTTGAGGGAACACTCGGAACCAACTTCGCTCCTCGGGAGAATAGGTCGCTGAAGGCGTTCAACACGGCCTACTGGAATGCATTTAGCGAAGTGCCTTCAGCTCCCTTCCTAGCCCAGACCTACGACACCGTCGTTCTGATTGCCCTTGCCGCCGCGAAGGCCGGCACCATTGACGACTCCAAGGCAATCCGTAATGCCCTGCGGGAGGTGGCTACGGGCCCCGGCACGGAAGTCACCGGAGAGCCCGAGGGCATCAAGGAGGCCCTGAAGCTCATATCCGATGGAAAGGACATCGACTACGAAGGCGTGACCGGCTCGATGGAGTTCAATGAGAACGGCGACGTGAACGGCACGATAGAGATTTGGAAGATCGAAGGCGGCGAAATCGTTTCGACCGGGCGCTTCGAGTTTCCCTACGTGCCTGCCAAGTCCAAGGGCGGAGGCGCGATCGCCTGGTAGGCAACCAAGAGACGGAGGGATGCTGAGACCAGACCCGTCAGCCCTCTGCCCTCGCTCTGATGCAGTCGAAGAACTGGCCGACGAGCGACTTCGACGCGCTGCCCATGAGCCGCTGCCCTACGCGGGCGATGATTCCCGTAACCCGCGCATCCGCCACGAGGCTGACCTCGCTGCCCTGCTCGGTTTCCTGCAGCGTCATCGTGCCTCTGCCCGTGATCGTCGTGCCTGAACCTTTGCCCTCCACCAGCATCGTGTAGGTCTCCGGTTCCACCTTGTCGATCACCGCGACCGTGGCGCGATAGGTGCCGGATACTGCGCCGACTCCCACCTTCAGGGATACCGCGTACCGGTCCTCCGAGGTAGGACGAAACTCCTGGCAGCCGGGTATGCACGATGCCAGCACGTCGGGATCAAGCAGCGTATCCCACAGCTTCCGGCGGCTGATGTTGAACGAGTACTTTCCTTCGATCTTCATGCTGAATGCGCCCCTTACTACCGGAGTGCCTCTAATCTATCACGTCTCGCGTCCCTTTACCCGCAAACACCTTAAGAGGGTGTCTAGAAAGTACCCCGTTCGCCCCCGTATCGGGTACGGGGCAGGCTCTGAGCCTGTCGAAGGGTGGTTACGCCGTTCACAGTTCGACAAGCTCACTACGAACGGTTTTTACTGATTTATTAGACGCCCTCCAAGGTTCAACATACCAGTCCCTCAATTCGATGATTCCCACCCTCTGAGTGTTATGATTTGCGTCGCAAACTTCTCTCATGTAGAATACTTTGCGTTGCAATATATTGGGCAAGGGGCCGCTCATGGCGCGGTATGGATAGGAAGGAGCAACATCCTGTGAACGACGACATAGTCCTCGACGAGACTATTCATCAGTCCACCCGGCTGCGAATCATGACCATGCTGGTCTCGGTGCCGGAAGAACACCGGGTCGCCTACGCGTTCATCCAGCAGACGCTCGGCCTGACCGGCGGAAACCTGACCACGCATCTACGAAGACTCGAAAAGGCCGATTATCTGATCGTCACGAAAGAGCCGGGAGAGATGAGGCCGCGCACGTGGGTGCAGGTGACGAATTCGGGGCGGCGAGCGTTCGTGGAGTACCTGAACAACCTCGAAAGGGCGCTGACCTGGAAGATGCCGACGTAGACCGGTCGGAGCGCCTGAAAGGATGTCCCAAAACCCTTCCGTTCGGCCTGAGCCTGTCGTAAGGGTCGATGCGCTGTTCATGGTTCGACAAGCTCACCACGAACTGGGTTTCACGGACTTCGGAGCGTCTGAGTTCCGGCTTCTATCCGCCGTCGGCGCTTGGCGTCGATACCCGATTGGGAGCGAGCTCCGGCAGTCCGGCGCGAAGCCTCCAGAGACGCTCCGTTTCATCGATGTCGATCCCAAAGGCCAGTTTCAGAGCGTCGTCGACGGTGATGCCGTATTTGAACAGGTCGATAAGGAAGCCGATTTTCTCCCAGCCGAACTCTTCCTTGAGCACCTCGACGAGGCTGTAGCTCTGGGCGTACCGTACAAGCTTGTCCTGACTGTGGGGATATTGCACGGCCGTCTCTGCCGTGTTGGGGCTGAACGGCACATCGAAGCTGCGGAGTGGTATGAACTGCTCGATCAGGCGGGCTTCGGCGAATGCCCGACGCATCTCGTTCGTCAGGCCACCCTCGGCGTGCATAGCCAAGCCCTCTTCCAGCCAGTGGGGGAGCCCGTTGAAGCAGTTGAAGCCTCTGTCCTGCACGACGAAATGGGCCAACTCGTGGATGAGCGCAGTCAACTCGTCTCCTTCGATCTCCTCCGGTGTGACTGAGACGACAGTATTGAACGCCCGGTAGGGATTTGCGTCATCGCGCTGCAGGACGGCGCCGGGGCCCGCATCATCGTCGTTATCGTATACGAAGATGTTCACCGGGTTGCGGGTGGTCTCGATGGCCTCGATCCGCTCAAGCTGCGGTTCCAGGTAGCCTACGAGGTGCTCGCCA
Source organism: Dehalococcoidia bacterium (assembly GCA_009841605.1). GTDB lineage: Bacteria > Chloroflexota > Dehalococcoidia > Lucifugimonadales > VXLM01 > VXLM01. The sequence goes on along the minus strand of VXLM01000026.1, from coordinate 18,745 downwards.
AACTCCGGATACTGCCCGTGCCAGTGCACGGTGAGCTCATCCTTCGCATACGACTGCCATTCAAAGCGCTCGTCCATCCATACGAACTCGCGTGGATAGCTCAAGCGAACGCTGCCGTTGGCTCCCGTCACTTTCCAGCGCCACCGGAGGGTGTGACCGGGCGGGAAAGCCTGCTCCTCAGAAGGTTCCCACCGCCAGATAATCGTGGTCTTTCCGGGGAACCGCACGGAGTGGATGGTCCCGCCGCCGCAGGAATGAATCGGCTCAACGATGAATTCGAGATCGACCGACTGAGGCTCCGGCACACCCGCATACATCAGGTGGAACTCGACGGCTTCCGGGAAATCCGTCCGTACTGCATTTGCCAGTGTAGCCAGCGGCGGGACATACGGGTCATCCGCGTCTGCGGTCCCGACAGGGAGAACCCACGCCGCAACCACAGCAGTGGCGATGAGAAGACCTATCTTTGTCTGTATGCGGAACATTCTGCTTCTACTGCTCGAAGTAGATGTCTTCAAAGAAGTGAACGCCCGTCGATGCGGGCCTGTAACCTATGACATACTGATGGACTAGCTCGTGCCTACGTTCGTGCCACAGAGGAACGACCACCCAGTCATCACGGGCGATACTCTCTATTTGCTTATACGTCTCAGCGCGCAGCGTGGGGTCCGGGCTGACGGCGGCCTCCTCGAGCAGAGCGTCGATCTCAGGGTTCGAGTAGCCGAAGCGGTTGTGCCGCCCATCCGAGTGCAGGAGCGTTTCGAGGTAGTTTTCGGCGTCGAGGTAGTCGGGGCACCACGTGTCCCTCCATACGCCTGCCTGCTCCGCCGAAGGCCCTGTGAAGGCCTGTACCTCGATGCCGAGGTATTCTCCCCACATCCAGACCATCGTGTGATTGTGGACGGCGGTGGGTATCGGAGAATGATCGGCCAAGCGGTCGGTCACCCCCCATAACAGCGACCGGGCGACCTCCGGTATGAACGGCCCCGCCGTCAAGGCTTCGTTGTGACCGGGAATGCCTGGCGGAACCAGCGTATACGCCCTGTCGACCGTCTCCTTCATCACGACGGAGATGATCTTGTCCAGATCGAGGGCCTTTGCGAAGGCCTGTCGGACTCTCACATGGTCGAAGGGCGGAACCGTCGTATCGAACGCGAGGTAGTGAGTGCAGAACGTCGGAACGGACACGTGGTCGGCGAAGAGGTCGTCGCGGGGGTCGTGGGCGCGGTCGATCTGCTCCAGAGGAACGGACACCACGTCGATCTGCTCGCTGGGATACACCGAAAGCGGATCGTCCACGTTGAAGCGATAGACCACCCCGCGCAGTTGAGGTCGCTCAAGGTGGTAACTGCGACTCCGTCCAAGCACAATGCCCTGCCCCCTACCCCAGGCGACAAACTTGAACGGCCCCGTCCCGTTGGGTCGCTCGGCCAGGTCACCGGCTTCGACGTTGCTTCGGTCTACCACCGATGCTACGGGGTGAGTCAGCTTCTGCAGGAACGTTTGACGGGGCTTTGTGAGCGTGACGCGGAGCGTGAACAGGTCGAGCGCCTCGATACCGGAAATCTCGTCAGCCTCGCCTGCCAGCTTCTCGCGCACACCAACAATGTCACCGAGGTGCACGCCGGCCGTGAGAGACCCGGTCTCTGGATCCGTCGCCCGCTCCCACGAGTAGACCACGTCCTCGGTCGTGACCCAGTCGCCGTTGTGGAAGTAGGCGTCGTAGCGGAGGTTGAAGGTGTAGACTTTGCCGTCCGCCGAAACGCTCCAGTCTCGCGCGATGTCGGGTATTACGTTCATGCCGCTGTCGTGCCGGACGAGGCCGCCGAACAGCGCGTTGAGCGGCCCGGTGACAGCGCCTGTGTGGAGCGTGGGGTCGAGAGTCTGAGGCTCCTCGCTCAGCAGGACGAATATATCGTCGGAAGCGGCCTGCGCCGGGTCGGGTGGTATCAGCGTGAATGTTCCGATGATCTCATCGAGCGTATCGCGCAGGCGGTCGTAGTCTGTGGAAGTTCCATACGCTCGAATGACGAAGTCCTGCCTGCCGCGCAAGACGCCCGTCCAACCCTCCTTGATGCCAAGCTCGCCGTTCCACTCGAACACCGTGCGAAAGCCTGTCGTGTCCGGTCCCAGGGCGACGGGAAGCTCCTCGTAGATGTCGATGAAGCGCTTGCCGTAGTTGGAGATCTGCCAGTCCATCCACTCGCGAGGGGTGTCGGGCCCGACGTGACGGTGAACGGATACCTGGATGGAGACGAAGTCGGTATAGCCCGGCGGCTTTAGCTCGACGACCGAGACCCGACGTCCCGTCTCCACAATCCGCCAGTCGGCGGGAGCGGAGATCGAGAAGCCGATCAGGTGGTTCGTGTAGGTCTGAGCATCGTTCGTCGCCGCCGCATCCGACGCAACCATCACACCGGCGAGAAGCCCGGTGATAAGCGCCGCCGACCGGAACGTTCGGCGTAGACGCGAACGGATCACCACCACCACCTCTCGCCTGCCGAATTGCCGCGAAGTATACCAGCGCGTCGGATAGGGTAGCTAGTGAAGGGGAGATACAGGGGTGAAACAACGAGGAAGGCCGTCTATCCAGTCGCTATTGTGGCTACCCGGCCAAGATTCAATCCAGCTACGAATCGGGAAGAAAGTGGGCATTGTCTCCACTATCACCCCACTAGGCTACGACTCCATCTGACTTACAGTCTCCTGAGCCAAATATGCGAACCCTTCCAGGTGGGCGGCAAGCTGCCTGTAAGCCTGCAACTCTATGTCATTAGGTGAGGTAGGGGGATACTCGACAACCTGTGTGCTGAGCACGTAGAAGCCTAGGACACCTTCCCGAAGTTCAAAACTTACCTCTGCCTGTGTCTTGTGGTACTCAACCTTCGTAACCGCGATATTCAAATCTTCCAACGCTGCTCTCCCGAACATTATTTCTATCCATCGTATCAGCGATGTCAAGGCTTTTGTGAAGGAGAGTCCGGCGGCGAAGGTGGGTACCGAAGACCTCGCCTGCAAGCAGGTCGTATGAGTAAGTTGACGGCGTTCTGTGAGGGTCAACCCCTCAGATTATCGCAGTATGTCCGTCGTCAACGCCATATAAGGATGATCATTTGCGATGTTATCCAGTAGCGGGTGCCATGTTGACGATTATGTCGACGACTATGTTGGCAACCGCAATTCCCGCTGTAATTGCGGCCACAGCAAGAGGAAACCAGTTTTCACGCATCCAAGTGCGCACAGGATGCTGCAACTTTCGCATCCGCCTAATTCCCTTTGGCGTAATTCCTCTTGCGGAATCCCTCTGTTCTCTTTTTGAACTGGCTTCAAAGAAAGGCCATAGGTAACGCGCTTCGAGGAGATACTGAAGGCCAACCATCATGTACTCCTGTTCGCTCTCCGATGGGTACATTGCACACAAAGCTTGTGTCGCCTCAGATTGAGCGCCGTTGAAATACCCTAATCTACCCTTCTCATACACCACTTCAAGAATATCAAGCTCCATTCCATCTACCTTCAACACTTGCCGACCTCCTTACAAATTACTCACGGCGAAGCAGGTTCAATTCTCGAATGGCCTACGCATAATATCGTCTGTTGTCCCTTCTCGTGGGGGAGGCTTCCTGCGACGGCGGTTAGAGTTAGTGGTCTTTGTTCTGTGGCAAGACCAACAGAGTAGTTGGAGGTTTTCCAAATCAGCGGTGCCACCATCTGCGATAGGCATGACATGGTCTATTTCGCCGTCTTCGCCTACACAATGACCGCAATGCCGACAACGGCCCTGATCACGCTTAATGACTTGGGGCCGTTTCTTCTGACTCTGGCGCCGCAGTTTCCTGTCGCGCCTGCGAGTCTCAGGGTTTATGTAGGAATTCACTCGCTTTGTGTACTCCGAACAAAAGTTTCTGTCAATCGTATCAGAAATATCAAGAGCCTATGAGACTCGTACAGCTACGATTCAGACACCAAACTAGACAAATAAGTACAGTTTGAAGAGGATTTCTGGCTGCCCGGCCAGGATTCGAACCTGGGTCTGAGGATCCAAAGTCCTTCGTGCTACCACTACACCACCGGGCAACGACCTGCGGCTATGGGAGGGGTTGAGACCCCGTGCGGGGAGGCTGCGGCAGACTGCCTTCGTCCATGTCGTCCTCCACGGCGTTGTCCGCCTGGAACTTCTCGGCTAGACGGAAGAAGTTGATCGACCACCCCACGCCGAACACCATCGGCGTGAAGATGCGGTCGTCATCCTCGTTCCAAAACCGATCCCTGAACCTGTCGACCGTGGGTACACGGAAGTCGTACGGCATGCCGAGGAACCTGCCTACCGGCCGTCCCGAGCGGATGGAGTAGACGAGCGCCCCTACCGTAAGGGCGACGAACAGCGTTCTGAAGTTCAAGAGATGTTTCACGGCTGCACCTTGATACGCGCGGCGGACGCTCCCACAGCGCCTGCCTCTACTATAGCGTATCGTCGGCGTGGAAATCACCGAAAAGGGCTTTTCAGGGTGCGACCGGAGTACTGCAAAGGGGACATTGGGCCAGTGGTCTTCACGTTCCCCTACCGGCACGCTATCTCGCCTATACTGTAGACCATGCGTCGCACCATCCATACCGGGGTTGTCTGGCACGATTTCTGGATCGGGTTCTTCGCCGTCGTCATCGCGGTAGGCTTCTTCATGGGACAGGGAATCGTGATCGCTTTCGGCGCCATGGGGGTCGTCTCCGGGGCCGTCTCGCTGGCCTGGAACCGCCTGTCACTGGACGATGTGAAGTATGAGCGCCACCTGCCCCACCGCCGGGTCTTTCTCGGCGAGGAGATAGAGGTCACCATCGCGCTCATGAACCGCAAGCCGCTGCCCCTGCCGTGGATCAGGGTGACGGACGAGCTGCCGGACGAGTTCCGAGTGGTGGCCGGCGACGTCTCCGAGAACGTGCGTCCGAAGGTGACCGCCCTCCGGCACCAGACCTCGCTCGCGTGGTACGAGCGTATTCGCTGGCGTTATCGCGTCAGGTGCGAGGAACGGGGCCTGTTCGCCATCGGCCCGGCGAGCATTCAGAGCGGCGACCCGTTCGGCTTCCTGCGGAGCCGCATGAGCAACGATACCCTGAGCCACGTGCTCGTCTATCCCAGGATCCACCCCCTTGAGGACCTGGGCATGACGGCGCACCGGCCCTTGGGCGACGTGAAGGGCCAAATCCAGATTTTCACCGACCCTTCCAGGCCGATGGGTGTGCGCGACTACCGCGCCGGCGATCCGATGAAGACCATCGACTGGAAGTCGACGGCGCGGGCCCAGAGCCTTCAGGTGCGCCGGTACGAGCCGAGCACCAGCTTCCTGGCCCTCCTCGTCGTAGCCGTGGACACGACCGCCCCACACTGGGCTCCCTATGCCCGCGAGAACCTCGAGCGGGTGGTCACCGCCGCCGCATCGGTCGCGTCCTACTGCGCGGAGCGCCAGCACTCCATCGGCCTGTTCTCCAACGACATGCCCACCCGGACCGACCGCATGATGACCGTCTCGCCGGGGCACGGTCGGGAGCAGTTCGCGGAGGTGCTCGCGGCGCTGGCGGGAATCCGCGCGTACGCCATCCGGCCCATGCACGAGCACCTTGCGCAGAACTATCGCCGGTTCCCCTACGGCTCGACCCTGATGATCGTCACGGCGTTCATGCCCCCGGAGTTCGTACGGGTCATCGGCGACCTGGAGCGGCATGGGCACAAGATGGTCGTAGTCTACGTGGGGGAGGAGGAGTGCCCTCCGCTGGCGGGGGGTGTGGTTGTGCACAACGTCCGGGAACGGCTCGACGGCTTGGAGGCGGAGTATGCCGCTGCGACAGGATAGAGTCGTACTCGCCGCGCACGTGGTGGCCGAGAGCGCGTGGATATTCGCGCTCGCGGGGATCATCGGCACGATGGCCGGTTTCGACTCCAGCCCGCTGTCCTGGTACGGCGTCGCCGGCATCCTGGGAACGTCGGTACTGCTGAGTCGCCTAACGCCGAGAAAAGGCGAGAATGTCGAGGTACTGTACCTCCTCATGGCCGTCCTGGGCCTGGCCGTCACGTACGTGTCGGCAGCGCTGCACGTGGAACCGGGACAGCTTCGTCCGGCGTGGCCCATCGACTGGCTCATCAACGATGCCCCGGGCGGCTACACGTCTCGCGGCGTATTCGGCGCGATTCTTGGACTGCTTCTCTGGTGGAGAGGCACCCGCGTGGCATCGAACGAGTTTCCCACGGACGACCTCTCGTTCACCTTCCGCCTGGGAATGCTCGTGCTCGTGGTGGCGCTGATATACGACCTGAACACCGACGAAAGCCTCTCCACGTTCCCCATGGTCTTCCTGTTCTTCGGTTCCTCGCTCATTGGACTCAGTGCAGGGCACCTGCTGGAGGAGTCGCGACGTTCCTCGGATGAACGCACGTGGCCGAAGGCAATCGGGGCAACGGTCGCGGCTATTACCACGTTCGGGCTGCTCATAGCACTGATCAACCGCGGGGTCCTATCCTTTTTCTCCAAGCCCGCGACTGCGGCGCTGGACACCCTTTTTAGAGGAATCCTCTGGGGCATCATCGCGCCCATCGCCTTCATCTTCGATGTGATTGTGAGCTGGCTCATCAACCTCCTGGGCATATTCGAGGGCGAGCGGGAGCAGCCCCAGGAGGAGGCGTTCAACCAGGAGACGCAGGGATTCCTGGAAGCGCTCCAGGAAGAGCAGGAGGCCGCCTCCGAAGGATTTACGCTGCTTCTCCAGATCATAGAGTTGGCGCTGGTGGCCGTCATCGTGGTCATCGTAGCGCTGGTGCTGGGAAAGGCGTTCCGCAGGGTGCTGCGTGGCCGGGGCCGCGGCACGGAGGGACAGCGCGACTCGGTGGCGCAGGACGCCAACCCAGTCGCGGACGTTACGAAGTTGGCCCTCCGCCTCGTGCCGGACGTGCTCAAGCGGCCATCGAGGAAGAGGTACCGGGTCCCGGACGGCCCGCCCGGCATCGTCGATGCGTTCCGGCTGTACTACGACCTGCTCGACACGGCGGAGGAACATGGCATCACCCGTCGCAAGCAGGACACGCCAACCGAGTTCCAGGGCCGTTTAGAGGGAACGTTCCCGAACGACGTGGTGGGCCCATCGACCGACTCATTCAATCTCGCCATCTACGCAGACGTGCCGGCCGAACGTTCAGCAGTCCAACGCCTGCGGCAGGGACTCAAGGACGCAACGATCATGATGCGCAGGGAGCGTGAGAAAGAGGAGGAAGAAGAGGAGTGGTGACATCACGTAGTAGTCAAGGTACAATCCCGCGCAACTGACGAGGTCCGGTGACAATATGAAAAACGCATCCATCAGAGAGCAAGTGGAACGGTGCATCGAGGAGTTTCGCCGGGGTGAGCTTACCGAGGAAGGCTTGCAGGGCGTGCTCGACTCCATCGACCGGCGCAGAGAGCGCCGGGGCCGCAAACGGCGGCAGGACCTGCTGTACCTTCACACGCGCTCGACATCCATAGACTACCCCGTTCTGGGCATGAGAATCCTGGAGAACGGCGTACTATGGGACGGTCCGCGAGATCCGGACGAGTGGCCGTACAAGACCGTTGTGGAGGCCGTCAACGACGGGTGGCGCATCATCAAGTTCCCGGAGATGGCGCTGCTGCTGGACGAGTCCCGCTCTTTCGGCCTCGGCTGTGAATTCATCCTCGAACGGACCAGGGAGGCATAACCCCATGTCACGCATCTACGACTGCCCGCCAAGCCTCGATGAGTTCGGCGTCATCGACTTCTGCAAGAACGGCTACCTGCTGTTCCCCGGCGTGGTTCCCGAGGAGATCAACGAGCGGACGATCGAGTTCATCGAGACGAATCCCGGCCCCTTAGACTATGAGCCGAGCCACATACTCAACGAGGACTGGTTCGTAGAGAACGTCATCTGCCAGCCGGACGCGGCGGGCGCCGTCCGCTGCCTGCTGGGACGCGACTTTGGCCTGCCCATCCTCATGAGCAGTCACCGCGTCGAGTGCCCCCAGCCCGCGCAGGAGTGGCACAGAGACGGCGGCTCCAAGTGGGGACCGCAGGTCAACTACCTCCAGGTCTTCTACTACCCCCAGGAGACCCCTGCCGAGATGGGGCCGACGGAGGTGTTGCCCGGCTCACACCACCTGTTCTCCCTCTCCACCCTGATGGGACACTACGGCAGCATTTCAGGCGCGAAGTACGCCGAGTGCCCGGCGGGTTCCATCGTCATCACCGCGTACAACATCTGGCACCGGCGCGGGAAGTCGACCGGCAGCGGCGTCAGGCACAACCTCAAGTACAACTACTGGCGCATGACGTCCCCCGGCCCGTCCTGGAAGCACAACCCCGACTTCGACATCACCGACTTCGACTGGCAGCAAACGGAGGCCCCGACGTTCCGCCAGCAGTTCCGCGACTCCTTCGACGCGGCAGAGATGTTCCTCTGGCTCAGCGGCCGCCACGACAAGTTCAAGGTCATGGGCGGCCAAGGCTGGCCCATGCCCGGCAACCGCCTCGAACGCCAATACGGGATTCCGGAAGGGATCGAGTAGGGGGTAAGCCCAACCACTGTTTCAAAGGGGGCCAACATGCTTGCTCCATTGAGCTTGCAAAGTGCTTCCGTTTTGTGGGGCCGTCTAGGACTCGCTAGCTTAGCGCTTGTCACCTTGCTGATCGCCTGCGGCGACGACCCAACGCCGACTCCCCAGCCCGCTACTCCAACACCCACGTCCGCGCCTGTCACGCCGATACCCGCTACCCCAACGGCGACTCCCGCGCCTGCCTCCCAGCCGTGGCAAGCATTCCCCTCAACAATAGACGGTTACACGCGGCTGGTAGAACAGGACCCCGCCGGTCTCGAGTCGATGATCGATGAGAACATTGCGGCCTTGAACGAGGTTATCGAGAAGGACGCCTCCGCCTCCGACGCCTACGTGAAGCGTGGAGCCGCCCGCGTGATCCTGTATGCGTACACGAGTGCGTTACGGACCGATGCGGAAACCCTGCTGGAGCAGGCGCTTGAAGATTTTACAAAGGCCATCGACCTCGATCCGTCCAACGCGAGCGCCTACATAGGTCGAGGAGAGGCATACGACCAGTGGAGGCAGATGGACAGGGCCTTCCGCGACTACGAAGCGGCAATCAGGCTTCTCGACGGAACACTGAGTCGATATCCCCAAAACGCGGATGCTCTTGCCAGTCGGGCCTACGCCCATAGCGGCATGGATGAGTACGACAAGGTACTTCAGGACCTGGATGCCGCGATTGAAGTTGACTCCGGCAATCCCTGGACTCTCATCAGCCGCTCGCTGGCGCACTCGTGGAAGGGCGAGATCGCCGCCGCCATTCGGGACCTCGACACGGCGATACGCCTCGATCCTGACTCAGCTACCGCTTACAACGCTCGAGGGTCCCATTACATGGAGCTGGGAGAACTCACAAGGGCGCTGCAGGACTTTGACAAGGCGATAGGCCTCAATCCCAACTTTCGATGGGCGTACGGCAATCGTGGGAGTCTCCACCATGTATTGGGCAACTATGACAGCGCAATTCAAGACTACAGCAGGGCGATCTCAATTCGCCCATACAGCGTTGTCTACAGGAATCGCGGGAATGCCTACCACAGCAAGGGAGAGTATGACCTAGCGATTCAAGACTATGATGTCGCAATCGACCGATTCCCCCAGTACCCTCAACCGTATGTTGAGCGCGGGGACGCCTACTTCATGAAGGATGAGTACGAGAGGGCGATAGAAGACTACGATGCGGCCATCGGTCTCGACGGGAACAGTGCTTATTCGTACTACAGCCGGGGTTGGGCCTATTTGTCGCAAGGAAATATGTCGAATGCGCGGGCGGATTTCAACAAGGCGCTTGAGCTTGGGCACGACGGCGACGAAATCGAGGACGCCCTCGCTGCTCTCAAGAGCCTGGCAGAGAACGGATGACGGAAACCGCATAAGGGGGCAACTATGCTCGCTCCGTGGAGAGTGTGTGCTGATTCGGTCGTGTGGCTTCGAACGGCGCTGTCTTGTCTAGTGCTTGCCGTTGCGGTGTTCGTCGCGTGTGGCGACGACCCGGCGCCGGGAGCTACTTTCCTGATATCGCAAGCCACCCCCACAAGCATTGACGACTACAGGCGTCTGGCAGAGGAGGACCCGGCCGGGCGGGACTCAATGTTCGAAGAGGCCGTTGAGGCGTTGAGTGCGGAGATCGCTAGAGACTCCGGCAACGTCGACGCCTACGTTAATCGTGGAGCCGTCTACGCGGCCATGTACCGCTATAGCGGGCTGACGTCGAACAGGGACGAAGGCATTGCTGAAAAGGCGCTGGATGACTTCTCCAGCGCCGTCGACCTCGAACCGAACAACGTCGAGGCCTTCATCGGTCGAGGCAATACTCACAACTCTAGGCAAGAGCGCGAAGAGGCCAACGAGGACTACCAGACGGCGCTCGAACTCCTCAATGAATCCATCTATCTCAATCCCAACGATGTAGAAGCATACATGCTTCGAGCGAATGTCCATTTATCTACCCGTGAACCCGACAAAGCGATTCAGGACCTCGACGCGGCGGTCAGGCTCGACCCGGGCAACTCACTTATCTACTACACTCGCGGTGCTGCGTACTCGGCGAAAGGCGAGGGCGAAAAGGCGATCGATGATTTTGGCATGGTCATTCTTCTCGATCCAAACTTCGCTCATGCCTACAATATTCGAGGACTCATGTACGGTCGCGCGGGGGCACATGAAAAGGCACTTGAAGACTTCAACGAGGCGATCAGCCTGAATCCGAACCTCCGTTGGGCATACAGCAATCGAGGAAATGTCTACGTGGGGATGGGTGAGTACGACAAGGCTATTCAAGACTATGGCAAAGCCATCAAAATCCGTACCTACCCCGCTGCATACTACGGCAGAGGTCAGGCCTACTTTCTCAAGGGCGAGTATGACAGAGCGATCCAGAACTATAGCGCCGCCATTAATTCCTACCCTGAATTTGCCGGGGCCTTCATTGAGCGAGGTGACGCACTACGCTCGAAAGGGGAATATGCTTCGGCGGTTCAAGACTATGACGCCGCTATCGGCCTCAATGGGAACGATCCCCGTGCGTACTACGGCAGGGGGCTGGCCCACTCGTCTTTAGGTGACACGTCGAAGGCGCGGTCGGACCTCAACAAAGCACTTGAACTGGGATACGACCAAGACAAAGTCGAGGCCGAGCTTAAGAAGCTAAACGGCAGTCCTTGACTGATGCTCCTGGGGTTCCCAACCCCGTGCTTCCCATGTAAAGTTCGGCGTAACACCCTCGCGGAGGACTGAACATGGCCCTTCCCAACGAGTTCAGATTGCAAAAATTCACGCGGCGCGAGTTCCGGCACGCGCGAGAGGAGGGCAAGTTCGACGTTGCCGTCGTGGCTACCGGGAGCATTGAGCAGCACCTCGAACACCTCGCCTTCGAGCAGGACATCGCGAGCAGCACACGCATCGCCGAGATGGCGGCGGAGCGACTCTACCCGCAGGTCGTCCTAGCGGTACCTATCAATGTGGGTATCGCCGAGCATCACATGCACTCCGTCGGCACCCTGACCGTCAAGCCGAGTACGTGGCTCGCCGTCGTCTTTGACACTGCGGAGACGTTGGTGCGACACGGCATCCGCAAGGTCCTCATCCTCAACGGACACGGGGGCAACCGCCGCCCCATCTACGGCATCATGAGCCAGTGGCAGATGTACTTCGACCGTGAGCACGGCGACGTCGACCTGCGCTTTCACAATTACTGGGACGTGCTCACCCACGAGATCGTCAACTCCATCCAGTCGAACCCCGGCTACCCGAGCCACGCCCGCGAGTTCGAAACGTCCATGGCCATGCACCTCTTCCCTGAGAACGTGCGCGTCGAGGACATCCCCCACTCCGAGGACGAAGGCGCCTCCGCCGCCACGGCAGATAAGGGGCGTCAGCTCACCGAGAAGACCGTCGAGGGAGTGGTCGAGCTCCTGGAGGGCATGATCGCCGGCCATCCCGACGAGAGCCCAACTCCCAGCGTCAATATCCCAAAGCGGTAGGGAGCCTGGCACCGGGTCAACCGGATCGGTCAGCATCGAATGAACGCCAAGAGTTCCTGTACAATGGTCGAAATCACGTGATTCCCGCCCTTCCTTGTCCAATCAACCCGTAATCGCCATTACCGCCGGCTCCGACGACGATGGCCGGCTCTATTCCGACCTCGTCAGCCGCTGCGGAGGCCTCCCGCTGCTCATCACGCCCGATTCCATTGAGCGTCACGACCAGCTCGGCATCGTAGGAGGACTTCTGATAGGCAACGCGCCTACGGATTTTCAGCAGAGCACGTCGCTGGTGCTCAGGGACACGATGTCCCGGCTCCTGCCAACCGTGTTCGAGTTCGATCTGCCTATCATCGCCGTCGGGGATGGAATGCAATCACTCAACATTGCGATGGGAGGGCAGGGACCTGTGCCGGTATCGGATCATGAGGGGGATGAGGACGCATCGACCCGTCACCACATCTACGTCGCGCCGGGGAGCAAGCTGGCGTCCATCGTCGGCGCAGGCGGCTTCGTGCGAGTGAACAGCCTGCACCGAATGGGCATCCGGGACGCTCAAAGGTCCCCGAAGCTCATGACCGCCGCGTACGCGGTCGAGGACGGGACAATCGAGGCGGTCGAAAGCCCCGACTACTCGCTCGTGATCGGGGTGCAGTTCCGGCCCGACCGCCCCCGCGAGGTCCCGCCCAACTTCGACAACCTCTTCCACCTGCTGGTCGAGCGCGCGGGCCGGTAGAACAACTCAGGCCCCCTACTACCGTTCTCCCAGCTTTCCAAGAAGCCCTGCAATCTCGCGCCGTTGTGTGTAGGATGATGGCGCCATATGCGAGGAGGGCGTCCAATGACTGACGACACCTGGAACATCGTAGTAACCACCCCGGATACGGTCGTGCGCGACTACCCCAATATCCTTCAACAGATGGCTGATCTTGATTACTCAGCGGTGGTCATTCGAGGGTTCTACGCACTCGACCACTGCGCCGAGATCGTTCGCCGCATCGAGGCCGACACGACCGGACTGGTCGACGTAAAGGAGTACGCCACCACCGAGGGCGAGAAGCTGGAGCTGCGCTACATCGGACCGGGACTTGGGCGATACGTCAATGATCGAGAAGGTTTCTTCCGCGAGTCACGCCTCTCCGACGACAAGTTCGAGCGTCTGTACGACGGGCTCCCCGATGCAAGGGTCATGGTGCGGGAGATGATCGGCAGGCTCCTCCCCGACCGTGAGGTCATCGTCCCGGAGGAGGACGGCGAGCGGTACTCAGACGCTGTCATACGCATAGCCGTCGAGGGCGACTCTGCCGCCCTGCACCGCGACAGCGCCATGGAATACTTCAAAGGCTGGATGGTCTCGCAGTTCCCCACGCAGTTCTCTGCGCTCGTTTGCCTTCAAATGGCCGAGTCGGGCGGGCAGCTGCACGTGTACAGGCGCCGATGGACGCCTGAGGACGACGCTCGAAAGGTCGACGGAGCGACTGGCTACCCGCCTTCGCTTGTCGAAGGATCGCCGCTCTCCACCGTCGTCCCTCAGGCTGGCGATCTCTACATCTTCCACCCGGAGATTTTCCACGACATCGCCCCCATGTACGGTCCCCGCGACCGCATCACCCAGGGCATCTTCTTTGCGATGTCCGATACGGACAAGCGCGTGGTCACCTGGGGATGAAGTGCTCATCGTGGTCTGAGTAAGAACGGTAAGAGAGTGTTTGCAAAGTCTGAAAAACCGTTCATGGTGAGCTTGTCGAACCATGAATTGCCCTTCGACAGGCTCAGGGCGAACGTAAGGCGTTGCAGGATAGAACCTTCGTAAACCCAACCCAAGGGCTGAGACGGGTGATTGCTTCTCTAGGAGGCCGCATATGAGGTGGGATCTGCTGATCAGGCACGGCACGGTCGTGGATCCGAGCCAGGACTTGCACGGCATTGCCGACGTGGCGATCTCCGGCGACAAGATCGCCGCAGTGGGCGTTGGGCTGAACGAGGCAAACGCCGACAAGGTTATCGACGCCACCGGCAAGTACGTGACGGCGGGATTCATCGACCTGCACACCCACAACTTCGTGTCCAATCCCAAGCTGCCGAGTCTCGACGTGGACACGACGAGTCTCGCCAACGGATGCACCACCGTCCTCGACGCGGGGACGGCTACGCCGAGCGAATTCCCCCACTACTGGGAGACGGATATAGCCGAGGCCAAGACGCGAATATACGCGCTGATACGGATGCCTACGCCCTACGGCCCCGACCCTGCGACGGTCGAGCAGGCGGCATCCGTCATCAAGCAGTACGACGACGTGCTCATCGGTATGAAGTATCACCACTCCCAGCACTACGTCACGCTGCCCCTCGCCCGGGAGGCGGCGGACTTCGCGGGCGGCATCCTGATGGCCGAGGCATACGGCGCTCCCATCCCGCAGTTGCTCGACTACATGAACCCCGGCGATATCGTCACCCACACCTTCCACGCGCCCTTCCGATATCCCCTGTGGGACCACCGGGGAGAGGTCTGGCCCGCCGTGTGGGACGCCGTCGAGCGAGGCGTCTACCTGGACATCGGGCACGGCGCGCGCGGGTTCGCGTTCCGCACGATGGAGCACGCCCTCGAAAAGGGCCTCAAACCCACCACGATCAGCACCGACGTGCACAGAATGAACGTCGACGGCCCGACGTACGACATGCCGACGACAATGTCGAAGATGCTGGCGCTCGGTCTTTCTCTCAACGAGGTGATCGAGATGTCAACGACCGTTCCGGCTAAGGCGCTTCGGCAGGACGGTGTTATCGGCACCCTCAAGCCGGGCGCGAGGGCGGACGTGACCATCAGCGAACTAGCTGAAGGCCAGTTCGAGTACCTCGACGTGCTGCACGAGAAGCGTGTCGGGACTCAGCGCATCCTGCCCGAAACGACTATCTACGGCGGCGTAATCTACGACGGCCCGCGCTATGAGCCCGGTGAGATGACCCACGCTACCGATGCGCCGCCCGGCTTCATCGAGGGTACGTAGCGGCGTCGGCATTCCGTCAATGAAGAAGAGAGGGGCCGCGCCGAACTGCGCAGCCCCTCTTTTGGTTGTCCGGTGCAAGATCGATTCAGGATTCGCCGATGGGGTAACCCCTAAACGTAGACAGGCCCACCGGATATCGGTGGGCCTGTCAGCTTAGCTACCTATCCTAATCCGATCCGATTGAAACTACCAAGCGTTCTTCGTGCACCTGTCGTACGGACTGCCGCCCTGGATGAATGCCCAGCTCGCGCAGTACTTGGACCGGTTGCCCGGGTTGTGGTAGTTGTCGACCCCGTCCTCGAAGAAGCGCGCCCAAGCGCTGAAGCCGTTATGGTCGCGCTCGTGGGTGATCGGCTTGTTGCGGAAGTTGTTCCTGCTGAGGTAAATGCCTCGGAACACGCCCGAGTATGCACAGCAGTTCAGCGCCCAAAGCTGGTCGGCGTTGGTCGCGAACATCTCCTTGCCTGCCTCGACTCTCTTCGGATCCAGGTTGCTGGTGCTAAGGCCTCCGACCCACAGTTCGGCTGACCGCTTCAGCAAGCCGCCGGCATCCGCCGGGAACTCGTTCGCGCCCGCCAAGGGGAGCCAGGCGGGATCCCCGCCGGTGGGCGCCATGCCCTCTTGACCCTTGCTGGCATACCACTGGCCGATCTCGCCGGCCATCTCACCTCTGCTGAGGGGTGCCAGACTCGTCCACTGGACCATCCAGGGGTTGTACTGGTAGGCAGAGTAGTCGCGCGCGATCGTCGATGTACCCTTGCTGGAGCGCGTTACCGTATGTGCTCGCTCTTGGGTGTTGATCGTGGTCTTGATTCCAACACTCTCCCACCCCTTCTTCAGAATTTCGCCTGCCTGCTGAACTGCAGGGTTGCTGCCAATCGTGATCGTCATCTCGACCGTGCCCGAACCGTCCTTGTGCATGCGGAATCCGTCTGCGTCCTTCTGCGACAGGCCGATGGCGTCGAGCATCTGGTTCGCCTTGTCGAGATCCTGCCGCATGTGGAGCATCCGGTACTCGTCGCCCGGGTAGTACGGGTTGTTGGGCCGCGGTACGCGGTTCTGCACCACGCCGATACCCGAGAGAACGAGGTCGTTCAGCACTTCCTTATCAACCGTGTGGGACAGAGCGATGCGGAAGTCCTGGGTACGGATGAGCTCGCCGATGCGCGGGTCCTCGTTGTAGGTCTGCTGCATCGTCGTGCTCAGATCCGCGCCACCACTGCTTGGCCAGTGGAAGATTGAGAAGTCGCCCTTGACCATGTTTGAAACGTACAGCGGAAGCTCGCCCGGGATGAACGTGGAGGTTCGTCCGTCTTCCTCACCGGCCATCGCCCGGAACACGATGACGTCGCGGTCCGCCAATTTCGGCATCACAGCGCCGTCCATGTAGGGGATCTGGTTCCCCTCAGGGTCGACGAACCAGTGGTACTGGTTCTTCTCCCACTCGGTCAGCGACTCGCTGTCGCTGAGCGCGCAGAACGGAGCGGCGCACGGGATCTCCGTGATGTTCGTGTAGACGTGCCAGCGGTCGTTCAGCAGCGCGATCAGGTCGGCGTGGCCCTCATCCTTGATGAGCTTGTCGATGGCCGCCTGTCCGGCGTACTGTGGGTAGTATTTCTGCATCTTCGGGTGGCTGACGATGCACACGCGCCTCGGGCCGCAAAGCGCGCTCGGCGTCGAGCGAGACTCCATGATCGTGAAGATCGGGTCATCGTAGGTCAGCGTCCACGTTACGTCATCCACCACATTGAACTTCGGCGGGTTCTGCGTGACGGGGGAGCTGGCCCACAGCGGGAACGTGGCGCCGAACAGCGCGGGGGTAAGGTTAAGCTCCCACGCGAACTCGACCGACTCCATGTCCAGCGGGTGGCCGTCCGACCACTTCAGACCGCGACGGTTCGTGAACGTCCATACGCGGCCGTCTTCGCTGACTTCCCAACCCTTGCCGACCCACGGGAACCACTTGAGGCCGCCCAGCGAGTCGCGTCGGTTCCAGCTTGCCGTGATCCACTCACCGATGTAGTTGTGTGTCTGGATCTGGCGGTAGTACCCACCGTAGACACCAATGCCGTCGGGTCCGGCGAGGACTTCCACGTCCTCAGGAACCGGCAGTCGCTCCATCAGCGGAGGAATCTTGCCTTCTTGTACCAACTGATATGAGTACGGCGACTCGAAGAACTGGGTCGGCTTCGGGCCATCGTAGTCCTGGAATACCCAGACCTCGCCCGGCACCTGCTGTTTGGCAGGCTTCCAATTATGCGGGCTGGTGGGCGGGCAGTCGGTAACCTCATAACCCTTGTTCCTGCAAACCTCGGGCTGCATAATCGAGGCATCCACGATATTCTGCACGTCGGCGGCGGTCAACTGGCCCCCGCGCAACTCCTCAGTCGCCATCGCTGCTTCTTCGATGGCCTTGTTCGTAGCCGCGAGGGACGCAGCAACGATCTCCTGCACCTGCTCTGCAGAAAGCTGGTCGGCAGCCGCATCCTGGATTGACTTCGTGACGAGAGCCTCGAGGTCACCGCGAGTGACTGCGCCGGCCTGGACGGAGCCAACTGCCGCCTGAACCATGCGATTGATTTCCGCGGCGCTGATTCCCTCAGGAACCGACGCGGCAACCGACTGGCTGACCAAGGCCTCCAGTTGGTTAACGTCGAGTTGCTCAGGTACAGGGAGCTGACTAACTGATCGGTCAACGATGGCCTGGACCTCAGCAGCGCTCAGCTGGCCCCTCGTCGCATCTTCCAACGCGGCCTGGAGCTCGGCTGCGGTTACGCCCTGCCCGGCAGACGCCACGGCGTCCTGTACCATCTTCTGGATGTCGGCGCCTGATGTCTGGCCCTCAGCAACGGCGTCCCTGACCATGGCTGCGATGTCCGCGGCCGGGACGGGCGTCGGAGCTTCCGGCGCGTCGCTGCCACAGGCAAAAGCAATACCCAATGCGATGCTGGCCGCAAACAGCGCCAGCACCTTGAACTTCAAAATCCTACTTCGCATACAACTCCTCCTCTCAATATTTCCCTAACTTCCGTACCTAACCTTCCGCCATCCATGCTGAGACGGGTTCGCACAAGCAATGGGGTATATCGCCGAGACGACCCGCCCCGATTTAAACGAACGTAGAGAACTAAAACATATCTTCCCTTTCGCTGTCAAGGGTTGTTCGACGCGTCGACTCTCCGATATGGGTCAACCAACTGTCCGAAGAGAAGGTAATCCTGAAAGCAGGGGCGATTCGCGAATCGCCCCTACGGGACGCTGGCCGGGGTTATTGTCAGGGGAATGGAAAGAGGTCAAAGTAGACAATCGCACTTCGAGCATGCGCATTGTATGGGCGGGTTTCTAAAGAGGGCGTCTAATGAGTCCTCGGAAACCGTTCGTGGTGAGCTTGTCGAACCATGAACGCGCCTGGACCCTTCGACAGGCTCAGGGTTGAACGGAAGGGGGTTTCGACACCCCATCTAGGAAGAGCAGAGAGGCGGCTGCGGACTTTATCTAGGGAGTGTGCAGCAGGTCCCTTCTTAGGACCGAAACTCCCCTCAACAAAGAGAGTGGCGGGGGGGGGGGGGGACCGCCCCCCGGGGGGGGGGGTTGAAAAAATGTTAAATGTGGTGGGGGGCCACTGGACCCAAAATAGTGAGAGAAATTATTGATAGTAAGA
>VXLM01000045.1 GCA_009841605.1 Dehalococcoidia bacterium | reverse complement strand
CTTCACCATGCTCATATCGTATCACCTTCTGGGGTAATTAGGTATATAATTCCCTATTGATAACTAACAGGACTGTGACGCGGTAGGGGCGGGTTTCAAACCCGCGCTGTCGATGCAATGCTAGCCCTCATTGCAATGATGTTGGAGCACGAGGAGAACGACATGGTCGGCTATCAGGCGTATTTCAATGGTGAGTGGATGTCGGAAGGCGAGGTAATGATCTCGCCGTCCGACCGCGGGTTCACAGTCGGCGACCTCGTGTTTGAGGTCGAGCGGACGTTCAACGGCAAACCCTTCCGTTTGAAGGAGCACATAGAGCGACTGTACCGCTCTCTTACCTACGTCCGCATGGACGCGGGACTGACCGCCGACGAGATGACGGCGATCACCGAGGAGGCGGTAGAGCGGGCGAAGGTCGATCACCCTGAAGTCACGGACTTCTGGATGCGGCAGATCGTCACGCGCGGCACGGTCGACCTGTTCGACCCGCCCGACCCTACCGTCCTGGTGCAGGTGGGAGAGCAGGGATTCTGGTACGCCGACCTCTACGACACGGGATTGCACGGAGTGATATCGAAGACCCGCGCCTACTCCCCGCAGGCCCTCGACCCAAAGATCAAGCACTACAGCCGCATGAACTTCGTCCTAGCGCACCAGGAGGCGCACGACGTGGAGCCCGACGCTTGGCCGATCCTGTTGGACGACCGCGGCTTCCTCGCCGAGGGCAACGGCCAGAACGTATTCGTCGTGACCGACGGCGTCATCCGCACGCCTACGGACTACGCCGCTCTGCAGGGAGTCTCACGCGGGATGGCCATCGACCTTACTCGGCAACTCGACATCCCGCTCGTGGAGGAAGACCTCCAGCCCTACGACCTCTACACCGCGGACGAGGCGTTCTGGACGACGACCAGCATGTGCGTCATGCCGATGACGCAGGTCGACCGCCGTCCCATCGGGGACGGCAAGCCGGGGCCGATGTCGCAGCGCCTCCTGGCGGCATGGAGTGAGGCCGTCGGAATCGACATCGTCGGCCAGGCGCAGGGGCACATGAGCGCGGTTGCGTCATAGGGTGTGGTGCAAGAGTCTGGTTCGTTCAGACTAGTGTCCTGTATCAGAGATTCTTCGAATAAAGCTAGGCGTCGAAATCCCCTCTCCCGTCGTGGGAGAGGGCTAGAGTGAGGGTGTTTTGAGTAAACTTCCATAACCAGTACTAGTCAAGAACCGCCGCCACTATCAATCGCGGCCCTGACTCTCTCAACGATTGCAGCGTAGTCCACCCTCGAAAAGTCGGTCGTGTCGATGCGGATGAGTTCTTTGCCTGCCGCTAACGGCCCATAACTCCCAAAGCGTTCCCGCAGTTCCTCAACGTGGACATCCCGACTCATCCCCGCGAGGTGTCCAACGTGCCTGTCATCCGAGTCGATGCGCTGTACGTACCGGCTGAGCGCAGTATCCGCATCGGTGTGACAATGCAGTTCGAGGACACCGAAGTCAAAACGCTCCCTCATGCATTCGAGCAACGGGGCGTCAAACTCGGGCTGAAAGGTAGACTCGGCAACGACCGACTGTCCGGCCTTGAGATGCGACTCAACTAGCATCCTTAACAGCGCGAAGGTGGCCCCTCCCAGCTTCTTCGACCATTCACTATCGCCTTCACCCACGGCGTCGAATAGGGTCTCCTTGATCGCGTCCTTCTCAAGAACGACTACGGGCAACTCTTCCGCCAACCGCCGCGCCAAGTACGTCTTGCCGGTGCCCGGTGCGCCGGATATTAGTATCAGTGAAGGCCTATTCATCCTCAGGTATCCAAACTTCTTGTGTTACCCGCCCCTCTCCCACCGCCATGTTACCCTACCCACCATGAGAATCGTATTCATGGGCACCCCCGACTTCGCGGTCCCGGTGCTGAGCCGCCTGATCGACGAGAGGCACGACATCGCCGCCGTCTACTCGCAGCCGGACAGGCCGGCCGGCCGGGGGCGCAAGCTCGTCCCGACACCAACCAAACGGTTCGCCGGGGAACGCGGCATTGATGTGAGGCAGCCGAAGTCGCTGCGCTCGGCGGATGAGTACGAGGCGTTGGCATCACTCTCCCCAGACGTAGTCGTCGTCGCGGCGTATGGCCTGTTCCTGCCGCCGGAGGTACTCAATGTCCCACCTCAGGGATGTCTGAACATCCACCCTTCCCACCTACCACGCTACCGCGGTCCCTCGCCGGTCGTTTCGGCCATCCTCAACGGCGACGACGAGACGGGCGCCACCATAATGAAGCTCGACGAGGGGATGGACAGCGGACCGATACTTGCACAGGAGCGAGTGTCAATCGACGAGGAAGAAACGGCGCCTGAACTGACTCGGCGGCTGTTCGACTTGGGTGCAGACCTGCTCGTTGATATCCTGCCCCGCTGGTTGTCCGGCGACATTCAGGCGACGCCGCAAGATGAGAGCTGTGCCACGTTCACAACCCTGGTCAAGAAGGAGGACGGTGAGATCGACTGGAATACCAGTGCCGCACGGATCGCGAGAATGGTGCGCGCATACGATCCTTGGCCCGGAACGTTTACGAATTGGGACGGCAAGCTGCTCAAGATACTGAACGCGACCTCGATGGCAGGCGACGCTCCGCCTGGTCATATCGTTGGGTTGGATGACGGTGGCGTCGGTATTGGCACAGGTGACGGGCTGCTGGCGGTCAACAGGCTCCAAATCGAGGGAAGGCGTCCGTCCGACGCTCAGGACTTCGTGCGAGGTTACCCGGACTTTGTAGGGACGGAATTACGTCGTTCGAGTTGAGCCAGGTGGGGCATTCCCTGCAATCGTGACTGACAAGGAGTATCGGCGTGACAACAAACTCCAGGGGGCGCGCTCACCGAAAGTAATTAACCCGATGCAAGCCTCCAGCCCTTACGTGCGCAGTGGCTTGGTGGGCGTGCTCAACCCGACCACGTCGTAGCTCAGGTCGACCAGTCTCCTGGCGGTCTCCATGTTCTTGGCGTTCGGGTTCGGTGTCTCCATCGGCCAACCGCCTTGGCGGCACTGTTTGTCCCGGTAGAGCACACTGCTCTGGCTGAAGTAGGCGCCCGAGTGGTTCGCCGCGGTGTCGGACAGCAGGCAGTGCAGTGTGGTCTGCGCCGATTCCTCGTTGCTGTCGGAGACCAGTCGGCTGAGGGGCCGCATGACGGCCATTGCGATCCGAATTGGCAGACTACCACCGGACCCGAAGTTCGACCTGGCCCACCCGGGGTGAAGTGAGAAGGCGGTCACGCCTGTGCCGTCAAGTCGTTCGGCGAGTTCCCTTGCGTACAGGACAGTTGCCACTTTCGCTTCGGCATAGGCGGCGAAGTTGTGGAAGTCCCTGCGTTTGTAGTTGAGATCGTCGAGGTTCACGTTCGGCCGGTTCTTGTCGCTGCCGGCGTGCACCACCGATGAGACGATTGCCATGCGTGAAGGTGCACTCGCCCGCAAGGTGTCCAGCAACAACTCTGTTAGCAGGAAGTGACCGAAGTAGCTCACGCCGATAGTCATTTCCAATCCGTCCTTCGTGTATTCGGGGCCCTTGCCCATCGACACGAGTCCGGCATTGCACGCCAGGCCGTCCAGACGG
>VXLM01000067.1 GCA_009841605.1 Dehalococcoidia bacterium | reverse complement strand
TGCTCCACAAACACCGCATTCCGTAGACCACCCCCGTCCACTGCCCTGATGCCAGGAATCTCTTGGGCCAGAGAGGAGACGGTTGCCTTTGCCTCCTCATCGTCCGAGCACACCACCACATCTGAATCGATGCGCTTCTCTGGGTTCAGCAAATCATGCGCGCTGATCGTCTGGAAGGCTGCCACAACCCGTGATTTCGGCAAAACCCCTCCTGCCTCCATGGCCGCCGATCCCGCTTCAATAGGCAGGAAGTTTACCTCACCGGCGTCAAAACCCAGCGGAACCACCGTAGTCACCACAATTTTCCCGGAAAGGGCTTCGGCAAGCGACTCGAGCACCGGACGCTGGCCCTCGTAGGGTACGGTCACGAATACCACATCCGCCCTGGTTGCGACATCCTCGTTCCTCCCTGCCTGAATCGACGCTCCTTGGGCCCGCGCTGACACTCGCTCAGCCGCTTTCTGGGCCCGCGTCGCCTCCCGCGACCCGAGCATCACGTCATGCCCCGCCAACGCTAGCCGCAGGCCAAGTCCTCGCCCCTCTGGCCCCGTCCCGCCGAGAAAGCCAATCATGGCCCTAATCTACCCATACACCCCGCCCTCCGCAAGGGGACACTCGACTGTCAAGGGCATCCAAAGTGGAACTCATTCTCTCTGACCCTGTCGAAAGGTGATAACTATGGGTACGCCACGAATGTCATGTTCGGGCATCATGGATACTCCCTCCGACGATTTCGGAACTTTCCAATTGCAATATAAAACATCGCATAATATCTAGCAGAAACTCATCGAACCGTTTACCATGCCCTTTACCATACCCAACTCGACCTACTCAGGCCTCACAAAAAGCATGGTATTTCGCACCTCCACAATTGGTCTCATCGTTGCGGTCGTCGCATCTGCGTTCCTTCTGGTTGCCATGCCGACGCACGCCCAAACGGGTGACATTGTCACAGTCGCCGGTGGTGGAGTGGGCGATGATGGCAGACCGACTCTCGCAGCCCTCACATCACCGGACGGTGTCGCTATCGATAGCCGCGGCGATGTATATGTCGCCGATGGCGCGGCTCATCGAATTCGCAAGATCGATATCGAAAGTAACGTAATCACCACCTTTGCCGGGACTGGCAATCCGGGCTTCTCCGGAGACGGAGGTCCCGCAACGGACGCCGAACTGAACTCGCCCTTCGGTCTCACCTTCGACGCCGATGACAACCTTTACATTGCCGACTCCGGTAACCACCGCATTCGAAGGATCGATCTGGCTACCGGAATTATCACCACCCTCGCGGGGTCCGGAAGCCCCGCATTCGAGGGTGATGACGGCTCCGCCTTGGACGCAGCCTTTCATGCCCCACATGGAGTGGACGTAGATCGGCACGGCAATATCTATATCGCTGACACGCTCAATAATCGAATCCGAAAGGTCGACGCATTCAACGGCATAGTAACCACCATCGTCGGTACCGGCATTGCGGGTTCCAGCGGTGACCTGGGGCTGGCCGTAAACGCACAACTCAACCAGCCCAACGACGTCGCCGTAGACGACTTGGGCAAAGTCTATATTGCCGACACCGGCAGTCATATCGTCCGCCAAATCGACGCACAAGGAGTCATCATTACCTTGGCGGGACAGAGGAATGTGCCCGTCAATCCGGTCACCGTCGCCAATTCCGGCCCGGCTCAAAACGCCGTCCTGCGAAACCCTCTAAGCCTCACACTCGATCAAGGACAAAGAAATCTCTACGTTGCCGACACAGGCAACCACCTCGTTCGAAGAATTCTCCTCAATAACGTAATCGAAGATACGCTGATCACCACCGAGGCGGGCTCGGTCGACGGATCTGCTGGATACGATGGTGAAGACAGAAATGCCATTGTCTCCAGTCTTGACTCTCCCTCCGCAGTCGCCGTCAACTCATTGGGCGAAGTTTATATCGCCGATACAGGTAATCAACGGGTCAGAGCCATCGTGAGCGCGGGCGAGCGGAGGCCCAAGATACTAATCACCGTCGCTGGCAACGGCGAATCCAGCTTCTCAGGCGAACGCACCTCGGCCACTAACGCAACCCTTCATTTCCCCAGCGACGTTGCCCTTGATCCCGACGGCAATGTCTACTTCTCCGACACAGGCAATCACCGGGTGCGGCGAGTTAATCTTTCCACTGGGCTCATAAGTACCGTCGCCGGCAACGGTGTCGCTGGAAGCCGTGGAGTAGGCGGCCGCGGAACCGACACCCGTCTTCATTCCCCCGAGGGCCTGGCGTTCGACTCCAGAGGTCGCCTCTACATAGCCGACACGGGGAATAACCGTGTGCTCAGGTTAAATCTGAACAACGGAATCATCCACGCGCTCACCGAGGTTGGTTTGCCCGGCTCAAACAGCACTTCCACCGTTGCCACCTTCAGTGGCCCCACCTCCCTCGCCATCGACTCATCGGACAATCTCTACGTAGCCGAGATGGAGGACCACCGCATTCGTATGATGAACTTGGACGCCGGTGGAATCTCCACTGTCGCCGGAGACGGTTCAGCGGACTTCATGGGCGACGGAGGTCAAGCCGCTCGCGCCAAGCTGAATAAGCCCGAAGGCGTCGCCGTCGACTCCGACGGGAATATCTTCATAGCTGATACGGGAAACCGCAGAATTCGTCGCGTCGATTTCGGCACAGGGATTATCACTACCATCGCCGGAGACGGCAGGCGAGGATACGCCGGAGACGGCGGCCCCGCCATCGAGGCCAGTCTCGTCGTGCCACGAAGGGTCGCCGTCGACGCCGACGGCAACGTCTTCATCTCCGACGCCATCGATCATCGCATCCGGGCAATCAAGCCCGACGGTACCATGACCACGGTTGCCGGCGACGGCATCATCGCCTTCGCCGGAGACGGTGGCCCCGCCACCTCGGCATCTTTGAACCGTCCCCTGGGCATGGCCATCGATGCCGCCGGAAACCTCTACTTCGCCGACAACCACAACAATCGCATTCGCATGATAGCCGCGCCAGTGGTCGAGGAACCCACCCCGACGCCCGTACCCACCGACACTCCGACGCCTGTACCAACCGACACTCCGACGCCTGTCCCAACCGCGACCCCGCTCCCAACTTCGACGCCAACTCCCGAGCCCACTCCGACTCCCGTGTCCCTGCCCGACCTCGTGGTGGAAGACATTCAGTACGAATTTGGGCAGCGGCCCACATGCCGAGTGAGTCCAGATGACCCGGAAACCGCGCCAACTTCCTACAGAGTGGTCGTTCGCAACCACGGCAACGCCGATTCCGGCTCATTCGTGGTGGACGCCAACAGCCTCGGCGGCGTGACCGTAGAAAGTCTCGCCGTTGGCGGTATCGCCGTAGTCGAGATCATGGGAATCGGCTCTGGCGACAACACCGTTACGGTCGATGCCGCCTCACAGGTGCAGGAATCGAACGAGGTGAACAACACCGCGCAGTTCAAGCTCGTCATTCCTCCCCAGGAACCAATTCCCGTGTGTACGCCGACTCCCACTCCTACGCACACGCCCGTGCCGCCGACGGCTACGCCAACGCCGACAAGCACACCCACGCCGACGCCCGTACCGCCGACGAGCACCCCGACGCCTTTGCCCACCAACACGCCTGTGCCCACCAACAC
>VXLM01000138.1 GCA_009841605.1 Dehalococcoidia bacterium | reverse complement strand
GTGTTAGGAGAAGGTTGCAAGGTCAAGGTCAAGGATGCAACCCGGTGCCAACGAACCATTACAATTGTACTGGATAGTTCGTCCAAGTCAAAGGTGATGAAGCAGGCCGCGTTACCATGAATCTGCACGTTAGAGGATTGACCTAGACGGTTCTCGCCGGTACCGTGAGTCCGTAGCTGGCTGGTATCCCTCCAATCATTCCGACACGAATTGTCGAAACGAGAAGGAGCGTTCTCATCACTTCCTCGATAGGACAAGAACACAACCGCGCCGCCCGCGCAATCCTTGCGCTCGGCGATCTGGCCGGGACGCGGCGGAGCGCCGACGCGCTGTGGAAACTCGCCCAGCAGACCCCCGACGCCACGTCCGGGGACGGGCAGTCCATCCTCTGGGAGGCGAACCTACTCAAGGGTGTCATCGCCTATGCGGAGGGGGAGTGGCGCATCGCCAAGGTGCATTTTCGGTACTGTGATGAGAACCTCCCCGGGCGGTCTGACGAGTGGGAGCTTCATGCTGCCTGGGCCATCCTGGAGAACGAGGTCGGCCATCGCGCGGAGGCGCGGAGACGCCTGAAGGCCGTCACCGGCGTCGGCGATGATCGCGACGCAGAGAGGCTTTCGATGGCTGCGTTCATCTCAGCCTCGATAGGCCGCACTACCGAGAACGCAAGGATGCTGGAGACGGCTGAGCGGCTGGGCCGTGAAGTTCTCTCTATCGGTGCGTCCGATCACGTCGAGGCGCGGGCGCGGATCGCGCTGGCCCTCGTGGCGGTGGAGCGCGGCGACACTTTGTCGGCGAGGGAGCAGTACGACGCGCTGCTGCCCTATCGCGGCGTCTTGACGGACGGGCATCCTCCCATCACCGACCGGGTGTTGGCGTTGCTCGCCCAGACCCTGGGACGTATCGACGACGCGGCGTCCCATTTCGAAGATGCGCTGGACTTTTGTCGCGACCGGTTCCACGGCGAGCAGGGTCACGTCTCGTATGAGTACGCCGTCCTGCTATTCACACGTCGCGGCCCCGGCGACCGGGAGCGAGCAATCGAGTTGATGTTCGATGCCTACGCCAAGTGCCACTGGGTATCCCACGACCGCATGGCGCCGCTTCACAAGAAGGTGATGGACTGGCAGAAGGCTGAGGGGTGGAGGTATGCGGCGCGGGAGCTACACGTGTCCATCAAGGAGGGGCGCTTCGACGAGTACCTTCGCCGGCACCGGTTCACGCCGGAGCAGATGAACATGCGGCACATATACGGGAGCTCCGTCATCACCGCTGCCGCCCTGACGCGCGATCCGGCAACCGGCAAGCGAGGCAGGAACCGGGAGGTCTTGCAGGCACTGATCGACGAGGGGGCGGAGTTCAACATCATCGGGGCCGTCGCGTGGGGGCTGAACGAGCGCGTAGGAGAGCTTCTCGATGACGATCCCTCGCTCGTGAACATCAAGCTGGGATTCAATACGCTGATGGACGTCGCGTTTCAGTTCGATCAGATGGAGACGGCGGAGCTTCTACTGGAGAGAGGCTACAGGCTGCCCATCCCCATGGGTGGGGACGACGAGTGGATTCGCTGGGCTGTTGGGCAGGGCGCTAACGTCAACGGCCCCCGGAATGACGGCTGGCCGCTGAACCATCAGGCCGGACATGGCCGGATGAAGGGGGTGGCGACTCTACTCGAACTTGGCGCCGACCCGAACCCGCAGGACGAGCAAGGCAACACGCCAATGCATCGACTTGCCCAACGCGGCACGGGCCGGGAGTTCGCAAAGCTGCTTCTAAAGCACGGGGCCGACCTGTCGATCAGGAACGTGAAGGGCGAGACGCCAATGGACCTGGCGGCGAAGGCCAAGCAACCGGCCTTGCTGAATCTTCTGCAGGAACACCTTCAAGAGGGTGTCTAAAAACTCCATTCACACTGAGCCTGTCGAAGGGTCGTTCATGATTCGACAAGCTCACCACGAACGGATCCGGAGACTCCCTAACACACCAAAGCGCAAACACCACATCTTGTAATACAGGTGAAGAGTCTTCACAACTTCGTGTTGCAGGTTGGAGTGCCCCTGCATAATGTGACATACTCAGGCGGGGCAAGGGTAAAGGCAGCGGTGCTCTACGGACAGCGGGCTGGGAATTGAAAGCGAGACGTGAGCATGTCAGATGGCAATGGTTGGATCCAAGCAACGACACTGGCCGAGATCGGTCCGGGCAACGCCAAGGCCGTTCAGATTGGAGGAGAAGGGCGCAGCATCGCCCTGTTCAACGTCGACGGACGCATCTTCGCAACCGACAACCAGTGCCCGCACATGGGGTATCCCCTGACCAGGGGGATGGTGCGCAACGGCGTGCTCACCTGCGATTGGCACGGGCGACGCTTCGATCTTGAAAGCGGCGGCTGCTTCAACAATATGTGCGACGACTTGGCCGTGTTCCCCGTGGAAATGCGGGGCGAGGAGATATGGATTCGCCTCGGCGACGATGAGTATAGGCGCAAGGAACAGCACATGCGGCTCCTGTGGGAGGGGCTGCTGGAATGCGACCGCTGGACGATCTCCAAGGCGATTGCCCTGATGCTGCGAGGGAACGTGCCGGAACAAGAGATCGTCGCTGTGATGCTCAAACATTTCGGACGCCATGTCGCAAGCTCGCGGGGCGCGGGAGCCGGTGTGGACCTCGCCCGAATCATCAGCGGGGTCGGCCTGAGTAGAAGCTACGATGGAGCGGACCGGCTTATGGCGTTGTCCACAGCGGCGACCTCAGCGGCAGGAGAGGCTGCCAGCCGGCTGGAAGTGGTGACACTGCCGGAGCCCGTCGTCTGGGACCGCATCGCCGACTGGGTGCGCCTCTTCTCACGCAACGGCCAGTCGGACCGCATCGAGAGATGCCTGTTCACGGCGCGAGAGAAGGGCGACCAGGATCTGATACTCCCCCTCCTCTACGAGTGCGCGGCAACGCCGGGCTTCCTTGGATTCAACGGCAACCTCCCAACACTGGGATATCTGGCCGAGGCCGCCGAGTCATTCGGTTGGGACCAGACCTCTGAGCTTGTGATTAATCTGGGGGCCAAAATCGTAGGACAGCGGAGGGGAGAGCCGGGTCCTTTCCTTCGGGACGCCATGAGAAAGCTGACCTCGCTGGAGGAGACGATTGATCGTGCCGCCAGCATGGAGCGAACTGCCGACGAGTATAATGAAGATGCACTCGTCGAGGCGGTGCTCAGCGTTAACATCGACCGTTCCTTCGATGCGCTGGCTGCGGCGCTGTCCACTGGCGTTCGCCTTGAACGGCTCATCACCACCTTCGTGCTGCTGGCCGCCGATCGGATGGCCCGTACACCCGTAAACGTCGATGCCGGATGGGAGAATCTGACGCAGGAACTGAGTCTCGCCCGCTCCCTGCGCATGGCGCGGAGGATCGCCGGAGACCGAGTCGCCATCATGGGCCTGTTCCACGTCGCATGGACGGTGTTCGAGAACCGATGGCTCAACATTCCGCACAGGCCGCTGAGCGAGACGCCCCTCAGTGACGAGCAGCCGTACACCGGCGAAGATGAGGGCCTTGCCGCAGTCGGCGACGCAGTCGAGACACTCCAGGTCGGCGAGGTCGGAGACCGTGTTCTAGCCTATCTGGCGGGGGGTCATGACGGCGGTCGTCTCCTCCAGGAAGTGGGTCGGCTGGCACTGTGGAACGATACCGG
>VXLM01000075.1 GCA_009841605.1 Dehalococcoidia bacterium | reverse complement strand
TCTCAGGAGAAGCGGACGCTGAATTGCGCAGGGTCTAGGCCTGTGTGCTTTATTATGGTCTTGGTTCTGCCAAAAGCGGCAGGGCCGTTCGGAATTCTATCGACATAGAGTCCATTCACTTCGATAGGATTCCCAAAGGGTTTCCCATCCTTATGGACGTTCTGGGTATGTACGCAGTACCGAGAATTGCTGGAATGGTTGGTTAATATGGGGCAATGACTTGCATTCAGCATCCCATTAGCCATCAGCCAACGAACTGTCTCTACTGGCACAGGCGTCCAGTTCTCAATTGAGATTTTACTGCCGTCCGGGAACCGCAACGCGACTGGTTTCACCCCTTTGCTTGTCCCCTCGAGCTGTATCAAGGACTGCCAGTCATATTCATCAACGGCTATTGGAGAAGGAGCGGGGGCTGGAGTCTCCTGAGTCACAGGTTTGTCTATGTCTTCATTCGACTCAATGACAGGCTGATGTCCAACATCCACATTTCCCGACTGAACGGTCTGCCTCCACAGTGCAAGCGCCTTCAGACAAACCGTTGCGGGTGAAGAGTCTTTCAGATCGAACTCGGCGACCCGCTTCTGTTCAATTGGGACGGGTTTGTGTGTCTCGTAAACCTCCCAGCGTTGGCCGTCGGTAACTGCGAAGTGCTTTGTTCCTTCTTCCAAGCAGTATTGGATACCTTGGCTCAGGACCGAATCACGTAATTGCGTTCCCAGCTTCTTGGCTTCAATCATCATCACGGGCTTGCCGTCGCCAAGTAAGGCATAGTCGGCTCTTCTATGGCCGGACTGGTACTCGGGAATCACGAACGACGGGTCTTCTGTGTCCCAGCCGAGTTCTCTTAGTAGAGGATCAACGAGTGCATAGCGGGTGAGCCACTCACTCTGGCGGAGTTGGTCGCCGTGCTGGTCGATGCGCGCCTTGAGCGTTTCGACGAGTTCCAACAGGCTTTCGAGTATCATGTTCGGACTGTTCCCCTGCTAGATTGCGCGGATTATAGCAGATGCGCGCTGTTCGGCAGCCCAACTTTCTATGCACCGTTCGGGCCATTGAGGATATAATCGAAGCGCCTGGTCATCGCACGTGGGGAAGTGTCGGAACTGGTAGACGAGCATGACTTAGGATCATGTGCCGCAAGGCGTGAGGGTTCGAGTCCCTCCTTCCCCACTTGGAGACTCCCAACGTCATTCATTCCACCGCATCTGGCGAAGAACCACTACCAGTGAGGAGAGTAGGCGACAGTGATGACAATCAAATATGCAGGTATTGCATTGATGGTCGGTGTGGTAATGGCTTGGATCGGGGGGCTATTCATGCCGGGGTACACGTTCATCAACCCGGTGGACCAGACCGACTTCCCCGCAGCACGGAACGCCCTGGGCGATTGGGCGGTGCTTGCACATTGGACGAACCTCATCATGCTCATTTCGATGTTGCTGATGATATTTGGCTTCCTGGTTCTCTACCCTATAGCGAGCCGACAAGCCGGTGTGGGAGGCAAGCTCCTGCAGTTTGGCATCATGACCTCCATCATTGAGTGGAGTATCCTCATCATCGTCACGGGGATGAGGCACTTCGAAATCCACCTGATGCAGCGCAGCAAACTGCCTGCTGACGGGTCTCTGTCGGCGGCGGATTTCGAGGCCGCGGCTCTGGCCATTCACGTCGACATGACGGCGGTATTGTTGGCGTTTGTATTGCTGTACCCGTTGGCATCCATCATGGTTGGCCTTGGGATAGCCAGACGTTTCGCATCAATCGGGTTCTACAAGGGTACGGGTTATGTAATGGCGGCAGCCGGGCTCTTGGGGCTGGTCAACTTCCTCGTTGCAATGAACGTTCCCGACTTGGGCCTCCAGACCCTGTTCGTGGTAAACAGCATAGCCCTCTATGTTGCAGGAGTTTGCCTGTTCATCATCGGGTTCGGCATGTACCGGGGCCGGAGCGAGCTCGTTGAGGAGTCGTAGGCCGCATCTCAGCGTCGCTACAAGGTGGAATACGTTCGACGCCTTACCCAATCCAACAGCGACGCGGGCAGAGCGCCAGTCCCGGTCAACTCGTTACGGGATTGAGTGAGCTACGCTGTACCCGGAGCGCACAGGCCAACTTCCCAGCGAAAAGTTCGCAAATCAGTACGCCTTGGCCCACCAGCTAAGAGGGTGTTTCCCAAAGTGTTCTTGGGAACGTGACTATTACCCATTCTCCCCCGTATCAGGTACGGGGGAGGTTCTTGAGCCTGTCGAAGGTCATGCTTCGACAGGCTCACCACGAACGGTTTTCGACGGCTTATTAGACACTCCCTAAGGCGTACCGGAAACGTCTGGCTTGTCGTCGTAGTATCGCGACGTGAAGAGCAGCCCGTCGTGGCGGATGGCCCACGTATGAGCGTACAAGGTCTCCGAAGACCTGGTGTTGGGAAAGACGAAGTTGATCCAGATGCCCTGCTCCGAGGCCGCCGCCATCTCTTCCCCAATATTCCGGATGCGGCCCGCGCCGACGTCCTTCAAGTCGGTGCCAACGAGATGTGGAGCGAGGACGGCGACGCGCACGACGTCGTTCCCATCTGCCATGGTCAGGCTCCACTGGCCGTCAACGCTCTCCGGACTGTTGTAATGGGCGATGGTGGCGTCCAAACCGTTGGCCTCGTAGTACTCGATGGCCTTCTGCACATACGCCTTGGTATGCGCAGTCGGGTCTTCAACCTGCGGGTAGTAGCCGGAAGCGAAGAGCATTCCGTCGTGGCGCACCGCGTACCCAACCTTCGGAACTTCCTTCAGCGTCACCGGATGAGGCCACAGGTACTCCACCCAGACTCCTTCGCCCCCGTCGGTGGCCTTGGCCAGTTCCTTGCCCAACTCGTAGCCGTCCGAACCCACCACGTTCTTGATGTCCGTCCCTATCAGCCGGGCAATCAGGGGATGGACGTGATAGATGTCGCTGGCGTCGGTGGCGAAGAGATACCACTGGCCTTCGAAGCTGGCGACGCTGTTGTAGTAGTTCAGCATCGACTCTAGGCCTTCACGTTCATAACGTTCTATCGCTTGGCTCACGTACTGGACCGTGTATTCCCTCGGGTCGGCCTCCTGCCAGGCAGGGGAGCCGGACTCGGGACCACCGGCGTAATAGCCGGAGGCGAATATCAACCCATCGTGGCGGATGGCCCAGGTAACCTTTTGCTGTTCCTTCCGGGAAACAGGATGGGGCCACAGGTATTCCACCCAGATGCCATCCTCGGTGGCCTGGGCTATCTCCTTCCCCAGTTCCTGGCCGTCGGAGCCGACCACGTCCTTGATGTCGGAGCCGATCAGGTGCGGGAATATAGGATGAGCTACGTAGTTGTCGTCCGCGCCGATCAGGAACAGGTAGAACTGGCCGTCCAGGCTGTCCTGGCTGTTGTAGTGGGAGATGACGGCGTCTAGGCCGTCATCGTTATACTTGGCGATGGCCTTGTTTACGTACTCCTTGGTGGAACCCGCCACGTCTTCCGCCAGGGCGGAATGGCTGGTGGCAAACACCAAGCCGTCATGAAGGATCAAAAAGACCCGTCGCGGCTCTTCCTGCTTGGTGACCGGGTTGATGCCCCGATCGGTAGACCAGACGCCGTCTTCAGTGGAGTCGGTTATCATTCTCCCCAAGCCGGAGAACCTCGATCCGGGGCCGACGTACTGGCCCTCGAGGGTGGGCAGGG
>VXLM01000048.1 GCA_009841605.1 Dehalococcoidia bacterium | reverse complement strand
GTACGTCCGCGAGGGGATGGGCGCTCCGGCCATCGCCAAGCAGCTGACCGCCGAGTGCGTTCCCACGCCCAGGGCCGTCGGGCGATGGTATGACCGCACCGTCACCCGCATCCTGGGACTTGAGGCATACAAGGGCACCTGGATCTTCGGCAAGCGCCGCCACGTCGCCACAGAGCAAGGCATGAGGAGGTACAACCGGCCCGAGGAAGAGTGGGTCGAGGTGCCCTTCCCCCCAGTGGTGGACGAGGAGACATGGGACCTGGCTCAGCAGGCCAAGAAGCAACGGCTGACCCATTCGGGCCGCAACACCAAGCTCTTCTATCTCCTCCAGCACCTGATCAGGTGCGCCGAGTGCGGATACCTGATGGGATGCAGGGCCAACAGACGCCAGACCTCCAGGCGCAACGGCAAGCACTACATCTACGACCTGAAGACTCCCCGCCGCTACTACAGGTGCTACGGGATGGAGCACGAGGGTGCAACGTGCCGGGAGCGCCCTTACATCAGGGCTGAGAGGCTTGAGGCTCTGGTCTGGGACGAGGTCAAGAAGGTGCTGGAGAACCCCGGCGTCATCGTCGCCGGCATCGAGGCAATGGACTCCCGGGCGGACAACGGCGAGTTGGTCGAGGAAATCGCCATGGCGGAGCGGGAACTGCAAAAGGTGCAGACGGAGGAGGACCGGGCCATCAGGCTCTACGTGTCGGGGAAGATCACGGAGAAGCAGCTGGACCGCCAGCGCAAGTTCATCACCGAGCGGCTGGAGACGCTCCGGCTGAAGCTGGACGACTACCGGGCCAGGGAGATGGCCGAGGCGGAGAAGCGGGCGCTGGGAGAGCACATCGTCGAGTGGGCGCACCGGCTCGGCGGCAGGCTGGACGACCTGAGTGAGAAAGAGCGAAGGGAGGCGCTGGGGCTGCTGCTGGACGGGGCAACCATCGACGGGAGCAACAACGTCGAGTTGACCCTCGCCATCCCGACCGAGGATGTCGTGTCAATTGCAGGACAGAATACTCCTGCTCGGTGTACAACACAACGTGATCGGCCCCAACGGAGCGCGCCATATCCGCCTTCTCTTTGGTCGAGACCGTCGTGATCACAGTCGCTCCCAACTGCTTCGCCATCTGAATCAGCAGCCGACCAACACCGCCTGCCCCGGCGTGGATTAAGGCAGTGTTCTCCGGATCCAACGGATACGTGGAATAGCAGAGATAGTGCGCCGTCATGCCCTGTTCCAGCACGGCTGCCGCGTCCTCCATACTTACTGCATCAGGTACCTTGACCGCCTGCCACTCCGGGATGACCATCTTCTCGGCGTAGGATCCCATCGATAGGCCCGCCATCGCGACCCGGTCTCCGACGGAAATTTCGTCAACATCCGCTCCGATCTCCGTCACCGTTCCCGCCACCTCGTATCCCGGAATAAGCGGAAGGGGTCGTGGATACATCCCACGCCGCACGTAAGTATCGATGAAGTTGATCCCGATGCTAACAACGTCGATGAGCAGCTCGCCGGCCCCCGGAACAGGGTCGGGAACATCCACGTATTCAAGGACCTCCGGCCCGCCGGTCCGTGTCATCCGTATCGCTTTCATTGAATGTGAATCCTTCCCTCAGTCCCGGATTGGCGAGACGCTGAGCACAACCGCCCTAGTTCATCGCGTAGCCGCCGTCCACGTTCAGGGCCTGTCCCGTAATGCCGCTCGCCGCATCGGACGCTAGGAATACGACGGCGTTCGCAATCTCTTCGGGCGTCTGTTCCCTGCCAAGAGGCGTATTGCTCGCCACGAACTGATCGAACGACTCGCGCGTCGTCATCTCATCGTCGATGCCTTGCCCAATCCGACGACTAGCAATGCGCTCCCACATCTTCGTCCACACCAGTCCAGGGCAAACGCAGTTCACATGGATGCTGTGCGGAGCGAGGTCTGCGGCGTAGCACCGCGTCAGGTTGATCGCCGCCGCTTTCGACGCCCCATACGCAAAGTTCGTCCGCGTTCCTGTGCGTCCCGCAACCGACGCGATGTTCACGATTTTGCCGTACCTGCGCGACTTCATGTGCTCGACCACGGCGTCAGTGACCCTGGCAATACCATGAACATTTACGTTGTGTATGTGATCCCAGTCGTCATCGTTCGGTCGATCGCGTCCTTCCCAGCCCGGTGATCCTATGGTCCCGGCATTGTTGACCAAGATGTCGATGCGCCCGAACTCGCCCAGCGTTTGCGCGGCCAAGTTTTCGGTCGAATCGCTGTCGGTCACATCCACCGCGACCGCGATGGAACGACCTCCATGCTCGTTGATCTCCCCGCAAACGGCCTGGGCATCGCCCTCGTTGATGTCGGCGACCACCACGTCTGCTCCGTTGCTCGCAAGCACGTGCGCGATGGCGCGTCCAATGCCTCGTCCACCGCCCGTCACGATGGCGATCTGGTCAGTAACGTCCATGTTCGTTCCTCCGATTAATCGTTCGTCGTAGTCGTTGTTGTCTCGGCAATCGCGAAGACCGCCGAGGTGCCCTGCCTGCCTATCGCGCGGATCCAATCGTCTCGCACGTAGACCACTCCGCCGATGGACTTGCCGTTGAAGGATATCGTAGCCTCGTTGGCGAAGAATAGCAGGGAGTGTGTTACGGCCGCACCGTTATTGTCTGGGCCCGGCCCTTCGAGTATCACCGGTGGATGAATGCTGGTCCACACTGCCTCAACCGCCCCTCCCTCCGCGTCGATGGTCCACGAAGGCGTGGTTCGCACATCTCCGCTGCGGGTGATCTCAGCCTCCAAGATCGGTATGTCGTGCCTATAGAAATTGTTGTTGCTCGGGCCCCGTGCGACCGTCTTGGTTATGAACTCCGCCAATTTTTCGCTATCCGTGTATATGCCCGTGAAAGCCTCATCAGGAATATCAACGAACGCCACGTGTCCTTCACCGGCGGCGCTGTACGTGACTCGATAGAGACTAACGCGACCAACGTCCGCCTGGTTATCGTGGTTCTTGAGATACGCGATCCAGTGCTCGCCCGACCAGACCAAAGCCTTGTTTTCCGCAACTCGTTCTGCGCCCAAGTTGATTACCTCTGACTGGTTAGTTGAATTTGAATGCGTAGAGGTCCGCATCTTTCAGTACGAACCGGAGTCTCACCGGCCTGCCCTGGAACGAACTCACATCGAGGCCGTCCGTCCATGAGACTCGGTGATCGATCTTGTCACCGTACTGCTCCGAAGAGTCGGCCTGCGAAAATCCCTGCTGGGGCCGTCCATGAGCGTCCTGAATTTCGACCTGCACCGAACCCACGGCCGATGTCGAGTAGTTGATTTCCAGTTCGCTTCCCTCGAACACAATCGGTTTTGTGGTGAACTCCCCGCCTCGATAGCCCGCGTTGACCGAGACGAAGCCGTCCGTTCGCAATGTGTAACGCGATATGCGGGTGGTAGGGTAGCGCCAGTGGTCGGAGCAGTACATGCTCAGGGTGTCTTCCGATGTTTGGAATATTCCCCGCTCGAAATATATCCCCCGCTCATGCCAGTTCTCCATGTCGAGTCCCGGACGGATGAACGCCTCCTTGAACGTGCGGTCCCAAGTTATCCCGTCCCGGCTGCTCATAAGGGAGATGTCGCTAACGCCCCGCCCGCCCGCCCACTCGGGGTGACGCGGGGTGTAGAGCAACAGGCGCGCGGGGTACATAAGGTATGTGGCCCGGGGCCGGGCGATGGG
>VXLM01000142.1:1564-3720 GCA_009841605.1 Dehalococcoidia bacterium | reverse complement strand
GAAGGGTAACAAGGGAGACACCGGCGCCACCGGCCCACAGGGTCCGAAGGGTAACAAGGGAGACATCGGGCCTCAGGGTCCGGAGGGAGACGTCGGCACAACCGGCCCACAGGGTCCGAAGGGTGACAAGGGAGACATCGGGCCACAGGGCCCGGCAGGTCCAACCGGTGCTACTGGTGTACGAGGACCACAAGGTCCCGAGGGCCCCGCCGGCCCAGAGGGACCTCCGGTCACTCTGGGGACGTTGGCTGTCAGCGCGCCGGTCACTCCTGACACGTTGGATACCAGCGGACAGGCTGTCCACAAGCATGACATCTCCCGGGTGGATCGTGCCGTGGTGGTGGGCAAGTGCCTGAAGCCGGCGACGCGCGCCAACAACGTGATCGAGGTCCTGGTGGATATCGCCGGGTAGTTCTCCCGACGGTGGTTGAGAGACTGGAGCGGGAGGCTTATCGGCGCCAACGAGAAAAGACCGCCCCTTCGACAAGCTCAGGACAGGTCTGATGTCTGTCGGATAAAGGGGCGGTCTGAAAAACTCGGAGCGACGATTTCGTGGACCGCAGGTTTCAGAACTTAACCTTCAAGGTAAAACGTGAGATGGAAAAGAAACGGAATGCCAAGTTTGGGGATCGACTACGCAAGGGTCTGCGAAAATGAAAGCCTCAATCCCCACTCAGCGCCTTCTGCGGTGAGCCCCCACACCCAAAGCCACTAGCCCGACCAGCGCCACCCCCGCAGTCAGATCGAGCGCACCGCCCGAGGAAGCCCCACACCCGTTCCCTTCCACCTCTGGCACCACGGGCTCATCCTCCCTCGACCTCGTAATTCCATATACCAGCGGCACCGGAGTTTCGCGCACACTTTCTTCCCTACCCTTGCCCGACAGATCCGGCGCAAAGATCAAGGGAACCGGCGTGCTCGACACCCGCTCCTCAGTCGCTGCCCTCGTCCCGGTCGCCTGCACCGCACGCGTGTCCTCAATCAACTGCCCCTCAGAGTTCGGATTCAGCGTATACGGCAATATCGTCGGGGCCGGGACGGGGGTCGGACGCTCGTCGTTCGAGTACGCCGCGCTGAGCGGCGACGCCCCCACCGAAGCCCGCCATCGATTCTCCAGCGCGACCCTGTCCAGGCCGTACGTCCCCATCAGCGCGTCGTCCATCGACTCGCCGCTCTTGTACAGCGCCATGAATTCCCGCATCTTGTCCGTGCCGAAGTCGTCGATCATCATCCGCACCAGCGACTTCGACTGCCCGTAGAACAGCAATACGTCATTCGCTCGGCCGGGAAGACTCCCCATGTGCGTGATAGGCAGGAGGTGGTCCTGCCGTATCCCCCGGCGGAGCGCATTATCGTACGACCTGCCGGGATCGACGTTCCCGTACTCGGCCAACCCTTCGTGCAGCCACGGCGGCACCTTCCGCGCCACCCCCTCGCCCGCACGGTGCACGATGATGTGCGTCATCTCGTGCGAGGCCGTCCCCGCCGCGCTCCGGCTGCCAAGCACGAGCAGCGTCCCCACCGTCGTGAACGCCTGCCCCTCGGTAATCAGGTGCCGGTCGAACGCAGCCGTCGCCGGGGGTATCGCCCTCCGCATCTCGTTCCAAGAGTTGTACACCGTCACCCGGATCGGCTCCTCGCGGTCGGCCCCCAGCAGAGGGGCCATCCTGTCCAGCGTCAGCAGCATCGTGTCGAGGATCTCCCGCGCCCTCGGCTCCGAACCTCCGTGGTACGCCACCGTGATGGGCCCCCTCGATATCTCCTTCCACACGAAGCGCGGGTCGTGATAGACAAACTCCGCCTTCTCCGTTTCGTAGCGCCGCCCGTCCGAATCCACGAACTCGAAGCTGTACGTGATCACCGTGCCCGGCGGTATGTATGATGCCGCCGTATTCGTCCGCCAGAGCAGATCGCCCTCCAACGAACCGTCGTGCCGCGTCATCTCAAGGTAATCGTACCCCGTCCGCGTGTGACGCCCTATGTGGACCCGGATCGCCACCGACTCGATGTCTTCGTCGCTCGAAGCCGTCAGCCGTACTCGGAACCCCTCCGGGAACTCGCTCGCGAGGCTCCACGAGCGCACCGTCACGGCCCCGCCGCGCGGCCCCCCCCCCCCCCCCCCGCGGCCCCACCCCAACCACACCCCCCCCCCCCCC
>VXLM01000142.1:0-1554 GCA_009841605.1 Dehalococcoidia bacterium | reverse complement strand
GCCACGTCGGCCCCGTCCCGGCCCCGCGGGCGCCCGCCCCCCCCACCCCGCCGAGACCCAACGCAAACACAACCGCCGCCGCCACAACGGCGAACACGAACCGCCCATATGACGCCGCTCTCGCCGTCATAGCTGGAAATGCCCCATACCGGTAGGACTGCTGACGCTCCATCATACCTAATACAACGACATACCCCTCGAACGGTTCGTATCCCCTCTCCCGTCGTGGGAGAGGGCTGGGGTGAGGGAACCCCACCTTATCCCCACTTCCCGGTCTCCACGGTGAATTCCCCTATCACCTAGAACCCAGCACCTAGCACCCAGAACCCCCCACAACGCTATAATACCCCCGTGCCGGATAACATCCTCACAGCCCTCAATCCCAGACAGCGCGAGGCCGTTGAAACCATCAGCGGTCCTGTGCTCATCGTCGCT
Organism: Dehalococcoidia bacterium; assembly: GCA_009841605.1. Lineage (GTDB taxonomy): Bacteria > Chloroflexota > Dehalococcoidia > Lucifugimonadales > VXLM01 > VXLM01. The sequence goes on along the minus strand of VXLM01000142.1, from coordinate 1,119 downwards.
GGCCCCGGCAGCGGCAAGACCCGCGTCATAACTCACCGCATCGCCTACCTCGTCGACAGGTGCGGCGTTCAGCCCTACCGCATCGCCGCGCTCACCTTCACCAACAAGGCCGCCCGCGAGATGAGGGAGCGCGCCGACGACCTCATGCGGACTCGCAGCGACCAAGTGACTCTAAGCACCTTCCACTCCTTCTGCGCCAGGGTACTTCGACGACACGGCGAACTCCTCGGTCTCGACAAGGACTACACCATCTACGACCAGTCCGACCAGACATCGCTCGTCAAGCGCGCGATGGAAGAGAGCAACATCAACGACAAGCAGTTCTCGCCCGGGAAAATCCTCTCCGCCATCTCCGGCGCGAAGAGCAAGCTCCTCGGCGTCGAGGGCTACGGCCTGAAGAAGGCCGACTACTACGAGGAGATCGTCCATCGCGTCTACGAAAGGTACGAGGACCTCCTCGCCCAGTCCTCGGCCCTCGACTTTGACGACCTGATCCTCAAGACGCACGCGCTCCTTCGGGAGCACTCCGACGTGGCCGAGAGCTACCGTGACCGCTACGTCCACGTCATGGTCGACGAGTTCCAGGACACCAACGTCGCCCAGTACGAGATCGCCAAGCAACTGACGGGCGAGTACCGCAACCTCTGTGTCGTCGGAGACCCCGACCAGTCGATCTACTCCTGGCGCAATGCCGACATCCGAAACATACTCAGCTTCCAAAAAGACTTCGCCGACGCCAAGCTCATCTCCCTCGAGGAGAACTATCGCTCCACCGAGACGATCCTCGAGGCCGCTCAGGGGGTCATCTCCCCCAACAGCCAGCGGCTGGAGCAGAACCTCTTCACCAAGCTGGGCAGGGGCGTCCCCATCGTCGTCCACGAGAGCTACGATGAGAACGACGAGGCGCAGTTCGTCATCAGCGAGATCGAGAGCCTCGTACCCAGCCGCTACAAGTGGTCAGACATCGCCGTCATGTACCGCGTCAACGCCCAGTCCCGTGCACTCGAAGAGATGTGCCTGCGGTACGACGTGCCCTACCACCTCGTCGGCAGCATCAAGATCTACCAGCGCCAGGACATCAAGGACCACGTCTCCAACATGCGCCTCATCGCCAACCAC
>VXLM01000033.1 GCA_009841605.1 Dehalococcoidia bacterium | reverse complement strand
CCTTTAATAACCCCCTCACGCTCCATCGCCCGGACGTCGTCCTCCGGCACGCCGAGGATGTCTCGGAGCACGTGAAAGTTGTCCTGACCCAGCTCGGGCGCGAAGCGCCTCACGCCCAACTCTACCTTCGAGAACCTCCACGGGGCGGCAAGGTGGACCCGCCCTTCGGCGTCTTGCTGAAAGAAACCCCTGGCCCGGAAGTGTTCGTTCTCTGCCACCTGCTTATTGGTGAGCACGGCCCCTGAGGGCACCCCCTCGTCTTGGAGCAGACACATGACCGACTCCGCGCTCCGCTCCCGCGTCCAAGCCTCAATGATCCTGTCAAGCTCACCCTCATTCCGCTTCCTCTCCCCCGGTGTCGCGAACCGACTGTCCTCCACCAAGTGTGGTGTCCCCATGACCTCCCAGAGCGCCGCGAACTGCCCGTCCGTTTCCACGTCGATGGCGACCCACTCGTCGTCCTTGCATGGGTAGAGTCCCGTCGGAGCGCGGTCGGGGCGCTTGTCGCCGATGGCCTCGGCGGTCCTGCCGTTCATCGCGTAGTCCAGAACGAGATCGGGAAGGGTAAAGATGTTGGCCTCCCGCTGCGACAGGTCGATCAGCTGTCCCTCCCCGGTCGCCGCCCGGTGATGGATTGCGGCCAGCACGGCGACCGCCGCGAGCATCCCGCCGTTAGGGTCTCCATACTTCACGCCCGTCGGACTCGGCACCGCCCCCGGATAGCTGCTGATGCTGAGCAGCCCCGACATGGCCTCCTGCGTCGCCCCCATCCCCACGAACCCGGACTCCGGCCCCGTCCTCCCGAACGCCGGCAGCGCGACATAGACAATGCTCGGCGTGATTACCCTGCAGTCCTCGTAGTCCACGCCCAGCCGCCCCGTGACGCCCACGCTGAAGTTCTCCACCACCACGTCCGACACGGAGATGAGCTTGTGGATGTGACGTTGTCCCTCTTCCGTGCGGAGGTCCATCGCGATAGCCAGCTTGTTCCGGCTGTAGGCATGGTAGCGTCCGACGCCCTTCCCGCGTCCGCCGTCGCCCCGTCGCGGCGACTCGACCTTTATGACCTCCGCCCCCAGGTCGGCGAGGATGCGGGTACAGTACGGCCCCGCCCAGATGTGGGTGAAATCGACCACCCTTAGACCCTCCAGGGGCAAGCGACCTTCCTTTTGCCCGTCGCCACGACCCATCCGCTCGCTGCGAGAGGGTAGGGGAGAATTGTCGTGCTCACCCAACAGCGGTGCGCGGCGGGTGACCAGCGGCGTCCTCGACATCCTGAAAGGCGCGCCCGGCATCGTCACTCTCGCTGCGACGGGGTGCTCCATCTCGACGAAGAATCGCCGGTGCTTCAATTGCGGCGACTCCAGCAGGTCTCGCGCCGTCGCAACGTAGCCGTAGGCGTGACCGTACCGCTGGGCCAGACGGTACACCTCTTCCTTCGTGTGTTCCGATACCCACTGCCCGAACAGACTGGTCAGTTCCTCGGCATGTTCGCCGCGGCCCTCCTCCGTCGTGAAGCGGGGCGACGCGAGTTCGGGCAGGTCCTCCGACATCTCTTGGATGGCCCCAGTCCAGTCGGCGGACGACCTCCCGTAGGCCAGCACGTACCCGTCCTTCGCCTGCCATACGCCGCTCGGCTCCCAATACGGCCCGTCCTCCCCCCTCCGCGCCGCCGTCCCCAGGCTCCACGGGTCCGCGTCGCCCCTCCGGGACACATTCTCGTTGTAGAGCCAGCCGTTCATGGTCGCGCCGAGAATCGACGTCAGGCTCTCAAGGTGTGAGACATCGACGTGCTGCCCTCCGAGCCGGTCGCGCGCGAGGAGGGCCGCGACCGCCCCGATGAAGCCGTGGCATCCGGCGTGGTAGTCGGCCAGGTTCCCGCCTTTCTTCAGCGGCGGAAGATGCCTGCTGCCGGCCAGCCCAAGCTCGCCGCTCAGTGCGTGAACGACGAGATTCGTCGCCGCGTAGTCCCGGTACGGGCCTGATAGCCCGAACGGGGTGATCGATACCACTACCAGGTCGGGGTTCGTCCGCGACATCTCTCCATGCCCCAACCCAACCGCTTCGAGCCCCGGTGCGCCGTCTACCAGCACGTCTGCCCGGTCGATCAACTCCCACAGCCGTTCTCGGTGCGACGGGTCGTCCGAGTCGATAACGACGCTCTTCTTCCCGGCGTTCAGGTAGAGGAACAGACCACTCGCCTCTGGGTTGCGCTCATCGTTGGGGAAGGGGCCTGTCGTACGGGACACATCACCGGACGAGGGCTCGACCTTGATGACCTCGGCCCCGAATCCCGCCATGAGCTTCCCGCAGACCGGGCCCGCAATACCCTCCGCGCGCTCCACGACAACCAGCCCGTCGAGTGCGCCGATGTTGGCGTCCCTGGAAAGGGTAGGGGGTATGTCGTTCTCGGAAGTTGACATCGTCTCCGCCGTCAGTCTAGCATCCACCCCATACTGGTGTCCTGATTCTGGGACTTACCCTCACCCTAGCCCTCTCCCAGGACGGGAGAGGGGATCACGTAAAGTCTCCCCAGCGGCATATTAAGTGCAGAGGAGCGAAACCACTCGGTGGGAGGATGTGATGACGTTGACCGAAGCGAGGACGTGGGACTACGAAGCGGTCGAGGTCGGCCAACGGGCGCAGCCCATCGTCAAAGAGGTAACCCCGGACTCAATAGTCCGTCATGCCTCCACCTCGCGCAGCATGAACGCCGACCACTTCTCGGACGCGCCACCGTTCGCCATGCCAACTCAGATATTCTCCCTTGCCCCCAAGAACAGGGCGGGCGTCGCCGAGAACAACGGCATGACGGTCATCACCGCTCACGCCACCCCGTTCGCCAAGGCCGAGGGTCGCTGGTTCGCCCCCATTCGGCTGGGAGACACCGTCACCAGCGTCGCAACCGTGCTGGAGAAATACGAGCGTCGCGGCAACAAGTTCGTCACCCTCAGACTCGAAGCCTACAACGACGGCGGCGAGAAGCTGGCCGAGATCGACCACACGTCCATCTTCGAGTTCCGCAAGAGCGACCAACCCCGGCCCGCCTCCCGCGCTGCGCCGCGACGGCCCGGCCCGGACCTCGATCCGTCCCCGCTCCGAGAGACGAGCCCGGACGATACAGTGGATAGAGTCACCTTTGAGACCATAAAGGTCGGCGACGCCGTCCACCCCTTCACCATCCACTCGCCCCTCAAGACCGAGGTCGATGGAGTCGCGGTCCCAGAGGACGAGATGAGGGCGCAGTCGAGCGAGGCGAGCCACGAACCCGGCCGCTTTCCGTGGGGCAGGATGCACGGCGTCGGCGGCATCACCATCATGGGCTACCTCGACGCGATGCTGCATCGATGGGCCTCCGACGGCACACTCTACGGCGGGGGACGCCTCCTCTTCAAGGCCATCAAGAACTTCCGACCCGGCGACACCAACACCTACCTCGGCACGGTCACGGCCAAGCGAGAGCACAACGGCAAGCGCCTCGTCGACATAGAGATCACCGGCGCAAACCAGCTAGGCCAACTGACCGGGGTCGCGGAGGCTACGCTCGTCTTCTAGGGAGCCTACTGCTGGCTCTTTGGCTTCCCGTCCCAAATCGAAAAGCTGCCCCACGCCCATTGTTTGAACGGGATGGCTCTCCCCTCGTAATTTGATAGACATTGCCGGACAAGACCTGACAACTTCTAGATGACGGCAAATGGCGTCGTTGGTCGCGTCGGTGTTATCCCATTTGCCCTTGTTGTCGCGGTCCAAGTGACCGACCGGGAATCCCTCTCCACCGCGATACCTGTCTCGTTTTCACATCT
>VXLM01000082.1 GCA_009841605.1 Dehalococcoidia bacterium | reverse complement strand
ATCCCACCCTGCTATACTGTACCCCCGATTCCCACACCCCTTTATAGGAGCACCATCCATGGATCTCGGCATCGCAGGCAGGAACGCACTCGTCACTGGCGGAAGCAGAGGACTCGGCAAGCACTGCGCCCTGTCCCTTGCGGGCGAAGGCGTCAACGTCGCCATCTGCGGGCGTTCCCAAGACACCCTTGACGCCACCACTGCCGAACTCCGAGCCCTCGGAGTCGAGGCCGTCGGCATCGTCGCCGACGTGTCCGACACCGATCAGACCACCCCCCTGCACAGCCAGGTCGTCGACCAATTGGGTCCCATAGACATCCTCGTCAACAACGTCGGCGGCAGCAATGCCCGCGCCGACGCCCCCGAGCTCACCGTGGACGAGTTCAAAGACGTCCTCGACCTCAACGTCTTCGGCGGCTACGCCCTCATGCGTCTCGTAATTCCCCACATGCGCGAGCAGAAGTGGGGCCGCATCATCAACATCGCCTCCATCTACGGCAGGGAGTTCGGCGGAAACCTCGGCTACATGACCGCCAAGGCCGCCCTCATCGCCGCCACCAAACACGTCGCCCGCACCCTCGTCACCGACGGCGTCCTCGTCAACAGCATCGCCCCCGGCTCCATCCTCCACGAGGGCGGCTCCTGGGAGCGATTCCAGAACGAAAGCCCGCCCGACGTGGTGGCCGACTTCATCGACCGCAACCTCCCCCTCGGCAAGTTCGGCTGGCCCGAACCCGTCGGCGACCTCACCGCATTCCTAGCCTCAGAACGCGCCGACCTCATCACCGGCGCCTGCATCGTCGTCGACGGCAACCAAAGCAAATACGTCTAGCGGCAAACCCCGGTGTCTGATCTCTAAGTATCGTCAAACAGGTTTGCCGAGCAAAGAGTCCTCTCCCCCGTAGTGAGCTGACAGGGGTGGGCAAAACGGGATTGTAGCTATGATCCGGCCCCGTCTCCCTGTCATTCCGAGCGCAGCGAGGAATCTAAAGTCCATGACCTCAAGACCGGACAGCCAGCGCCGCGCATCTGTCGTAACCAAGAGTGAAAACAGCGGAAGAATTCTCTATGTCAGCTTTACGTTGTGACAGACACCTTAGATTCTTCGACTCCGCTGCGCTCCGCTCAGAATGACAGCGCCGGGGTTGCTTGCTGGTTGGTGGAAAGTGGGGTGAGAGTGACTTACCCCTCTCCCATCGTGGGAGAGGGGTAGGGTGAGGGTGATGCAACGGGCAAGTCCATCTAATCTACGCCGCAGATTTCAGCATCGAGACACTGGCTGACATCGCCAAATCTGCCCCGCCCAGCCGCTCACTCCACCCAAAACGAGTACAGACTCGCGTCCTTCAGATGGAACCTGAGCCGCACCGGCTTCCTCAGCCTCGATTTGTAAGCCCTCGTATCGACGCCGATGTCGGCGGGCGTGTCGGTGGCATGTACAAGATCCCTGTCGCACCCCCACTTCACCGTGCAGTCCGTCGAGTCTGTCGAGATCGGCACGCACTCCGCTCGCGAGTATCCTTCCACCGCCTTGCCGCTCTGGTCCAGCACCTCCACCTCAACCCTTCCCCGCGAGCTGTCGACATTCAGGTGCAGCTTCGTGCCGAGGAACGTCAGCGGCTCCGTGGTCAGCGTCCCCTCGCCCGACTTCGGTCTGACCGCCGCGAAACCGTCGCGCCGCAGCTTTGCTATGCCCACCGCGTACGCTCGGCGCTCGCCGTCGATCACCCTGCCGGGCCAGTCCTTGACCGACCCTCTTCCTCCGTCCTCGGCCTTGACGTTGTGCGGGATGTTCGCCCCCGAGTAGTACAGCCAGAGCTCATCCCCCACCGGTATCAGGTTGCACGCTCCCGCCCATCTCGAGTCCCAGTCCCCAGGCTCTCCCGTTTCCAGGTACGTCTCGCTTCCGAAGGGCTTGCTCCACGTGATCCCGTTCCTGCTCGCGGCCAGGAGCGAGTCCCGCGACTGGTCCGCGAACTCCACCACGTCGTTGTGGTACACCCAGATGAAGCCCACGTAGATGCCCTCATACTTCGCCACGGTCATGCGGTAATACTCGATCTCGACCTCGTCCGTCTCCTCCGGCGCGACGGCCAGCACCGGGGGCCCCCAGTTCACGAAATCGTCGCTCGCCACCCACGCCGATGTCCTCCTGTCGGGATCGAAGAAGTAGACGTTCGGCCGCATATACGCGACGTACTTGCCGTGGTGGGCGTCCCAGCCCAGAACGAACTGCCCGTCCGTCAGCCCGTTCCGAAAGTCGATGACCGGGTTCCGCTCGTCGGGCGTCCAGTGTACTCCGTCCGACGAATACGCAACGAAGTGACCCTTGCCGCCCCACGGCGCGTCAGGATCCCCCGACGAGTGCCAGTACATAGACTTGTAACGCTTCGACGAGTCCTCGTCCCGCACGTCCTTGATGACACTGAAATTCCGTCCCGGACTTATCAGGTTGTTGTCGACCGACCCCTCATACTCCCGGATCCCCAGGCTCGGCTTCTCCCAGTGAACGCCGTCCCCCGACGTGGCATAGGCGACCCCACCCTTCGTGTCGTACCAAGCCTTGAACAGACCTTCTTCCTCGTCGTAATGCAGAGAGTTGCCGATAATACTCGCCACCCCGACTTCCCATGCCTCCGTCCCCACCAACACCGGAGCACCCGTCTTGACGGGCTGCTCCATCACGACCTCAACACCGTCGAGGCTCTCAATGAGGTGGTCATCAAGAAAAAGCTGCCGTTCAGACCCAATATGCACAGTCATACTTGTCGACTCCAAACCCATTCACTCTCTGCGTCCTCTGCGCCCTCCGCGGTGAATCCTCTTATCCCCTCTCCTGTCGTGGGCTGAAAGGGGTAGGCAAAACGGATTTGTAGCTATGATCCGGCCCCGTCTCCCTGTCATTCCGAGCGTAGTGAGGAATCTAAAGTCCATCACCGCAAGACCGGATAGCCAGTGCCGCGCTTGCTTCTTATTGTCCCGTCTCAGAGATTCACTGAATGAATCAGCGTGCGAAAATCCCCTCTCCCGTCGTGGGAGAGGGCTAGAGCCTGCCCCGTACTCGATACGGGGGTGAGGGTGTCTTTCATGCCCAATATGCACGGACATGATTTGCGACTCCTACCTCGATCATCCTTCGGGTTGCAACTCCTTCAAGACCCGCTCCAGGTGCGGGTCGAGGACATCCTTCAACTTTGGGAGTTGGTCCAGCACCCATGCCCTGATCTCTTCAAGCTTCTCAGGACGATCTTCTATTGAGCCATCTCTTCTTATGTTTATTGTGAAGAAGGAGTTAGGTCCGAATCTGTGCCATACCCATTCGGCGTCGAGGGACTCTTCGATCTCAGGCTTGGCCTTTTGCAGTTCGTCGAATATCCGATTGTTTCGCTCAACGCTGTCCCACGTTCGAACATGGAGAGATACCCATGCGCCATTCTTCCAGAAGCTGACCGCGTAGCCTGTCTCTTCGTCGAACCGAGACGGAAAGAACCGACCGGTGTAGTCATAGTACTGGACAGCCTTATCGGCAAAGCCGTCTCCAAGCAGCTCGGTAATCAGTGGTTGAAAGAAATCGTAGTACTGCCGCTGGGTCGCGGGCATCTCTCCCGACTTGAGTGTCGCCTCCTTGTCCCAGCCTCCGGGATAGACCACCTTGCGAAATCTTGCTTCGAGGCACTCACCACCGGCCTTCTTAAAGACCTCAACCTTGACCCCGAAGAACCTGATGTTCTCCTTCGTCCATTTATTGAGCCGGTGCAGGGCCTGCGCATGTTCGTAACCGAACTCCGGCGCCACCCAAATTGCGACCTGCGCGTCACATCCGGTCGCATAGGTGAGCAACTGCCCGAGATGGTGGAGATCGGTCTCTTCCAACTGGTTCTCGATGGCTACCAAGACTCCATCGTCGACATCTCTTGGCAAAATGTCCAGAGAGACCGGGCCGACCGGCACTTCCGTCAGGGGACATACAAGCTTCTTCCC
>VXLM01000027.1 GCA_009841605.1 Dehalococcoidia bacterium | reverse complement strand
CCGAAGTCGTAGAGCATCTGGTTGCCCTCGCCCATGTGGAACCAGTCGGCGTTGAAGGGGATGTCGAGGTTCCAGTACTCGTTGCGAAGCTGCGGCATGTACATGGGGTGATTCGGGTCGTCGTCGGTGAGCTGGCGCTCCTCGCTGTAGAGCCAGGTGATGGCGTCCCACTCGCGCTTGGCGATGTCGAGGAAGCGGCGAGGGCCACCGAGGGCGTAGAAGATGCCGCGCATGGACCGGCTCTCGTAGGCGTCGTCGACATCGAAGAAGTGGTAGACGCGGCCGTCGGACCTGGCGTACTTCTCGGTGGCGACGTCGCCGGCGATGGCGATGATGTCGAAGAGTTGTCGCTGGAGTAGGGCCCAGTCGGGCGGGGGAGCGATCTTGGTTGCGGTTATTGTCGGTAGTGAGGTCTCCATATGTGCCCCCTTGATTTGGGTCGTGGGATTGGTCGGGTGATTATAGACGAAAACGGCGGAGGAGGTTGGCCTTTGAAACTTTCCCCAAACCTCGTTGGGTTGGCGGAGAATTGCCCTTCCGACAGGTTTTCAAGTAACTACTCAGGACAGGATGAAGATTCACCGCAGAGAACACAGAGAACACAGAGAACGCAGAGTGGGAAAGATCGTCTTCGCGGCAGTTACTGACACCCTGCACAGCCGCGAGCGCGGGGCGTTAAGACTGCTCAGGGCGAACGTGATTTCCCTACAGACGTGTGTGAAGAACTTGTCGAGGTGTGTGTGGGCGGCGAGACACGCAAAGCGCATCACGTTTCCGCGGATGCGTCCATACGCCTTCCGACATATAGGAGATGGTTCGCCATGCCCAAGATACAAGGGTCACCGGCAGTTTGAATAATGACGTCCAAGGCCGTTTGATAGGCTGTTGGATCGGAGGAGGCCAAATCGGAGAGGGCCCTTTGGCTGTTCACTGCGATGCCTTCTGCCGACAGTAGGGCCAGCGTTGTGAAACCGTGCTGCTCGAAGAAGGGAGACACCTCTTCGGGCAGGACTCCATAGGCATCCGTGAAGCGGCCCGGCAGATCATTGATGAACACGCCCTCACTCAGCACGCGCTCAAGGAAGTCCGGCTGAGCCAAGTGGTGGCGCTCGTCCGGGATTTCCAGAGTGCGTCGCAGGAAGGCGTAGCGCGGCATGAGCGCCACGAACGCGGTGCCGCCGACGCGAAGAACACGGTGCAGTTCAGCGGCTGCACGATCTCGGTCGTTTGAATTGAGAAGGTGATAGAACGGGCCCAGACTCAGAACTGCGTCGAACGAGTTGTCGGGCCAACGGGACAGGTCGCGGGCGTCGGCTACTGCGATCTCCTCAACCATCGCTTCTACTCCGGCTTGACCGATCTTGGTACGAGCAATGGAAAGCTGTTCAGGGCACAGATCGGCGAGACTTACGCGGTGGCCGCGCTTCGCCAGCCAGATTGCGTATCGTCCGGGGCCACCGCCGATGTCAAGCACCCGTGCTTGGGGAGGCAGGTATGTGGTGAGCACCTGACAGGTGACTTCAAACTCGATTGCGCCATCGTCCGGGTCCTCGAGTCTGGCCCATTCTCGCTCACCGAGACCAGCATAATAGGCGTGGACGGCGTCAGTGGTCATGGACTGTGGTCCTCCCTTGTTTGTTGAAGCAACGGATGGTCGCCCGATGGACAGGTTTGAAATCTACTCCTACGTGATGTGGTCAAAGTGAACCGGATTTGTTCGGTGAATCTCTGGTTTGGGACATTGGGTTCTGGATTCCCGCTTTCGCGGGAAAGACGGTGTGAGAGTGTTGTGCCGGGTCATTTGCGACGTGGACGCAACGAACTGGTATTAGCCTGATTGTAGCAGCGACAGTCCGGCGGCTCCGATGGCTGAGAGGAGGACGACGAGCCATGGGGGCCATTTCCAGAAGGTTAGGAGGCCGAATGCGGCGGCTCCGAGGGCCAGGTCTTCGCGTGAGGTGATGGCGGTGGTCCAGACGGGGTCGTAGAGGGCTGCGCCGACGAGGCCGACGACGGCGGCGTTGATGCCCATGAGGGCGGCGCGGAAGCTGGTGTGCGATCTCAGGTTGTCCCAGAAGGGGAGGATGCCGATGACGAGGAGGAAGGACGGGAGGAAGATCGCGCCGAGGGCGAAGAGACCACCAGTCCAGCCGCCGTTGACGGTCCCGAGGTAGGCAGAGAAGGTGAGCAGGGGGCCGGGGACGGCCTGTGCTGCCCCGTAACCCGCTATGAACTGGTCTTTCGTTGTCCAGCCCTGCGGGACGACCTCGGCTTGAAGGAGTGGCAGGATGACGTGGCCGCCACCAAAAACGAGCGAGCCGCTGCGGTAGAAGCCGTCGAAGAGATTCAACCATTCATTCTCGACGACCTGCCGAATAATTGGAGTCCCGATTAGCAAGAGCAGGAAGACGGCGAGGCACGTTAGGGCGAGCCAGCGACCGATGGAGATCTTTTGTGTAGTTGGGTCGATTGAATCGGTTTGGCCACGCAGCAGACGCCATCCGACGAGTCCGGCGACGGCGATGACGACGATGTTGGCGATGGGATGGCTCCAGAACAGGAGGGCGATGCAGGAGAGCACGGCTATGGTGGCGCGTTGTTTGTCGGGGGTGAGGTTCTTCGCCATTCCCCATACGGCGAGGGCGACGACGGCGACTGCGACGGTCTTGAGGCCACGTAGCCAGTCCTCGTCGACGAGGTCGTCGAACTCGGTGACGCCGTAGGCGAAGAGGATGAGCAGAGCGGCGGAGGGCAGGGTGAAGCCCAACCAAGCGGCGACGCCTCCGAGGAGACCGCCGCGTGTGATGCCCACGGCGATGCCGAGTTGGCTGCTTGCGGGACCGGGCAGGAATTGGCACAGGGCCACGAGGTCGGCGTAGGAGCGCTCATCGAGCCACTTGCGGGCGACCACGTATTCCTCGCGGAAGTAGCCGAGGTGGGCGACGGGGCCACCGAAGGAGGAAAGGCCGAGCCTGAGGGCGACCAGGAGGATTTCGATGAGACGGCGGGGGGTGCCGGGAGCTAGGGATTCGGGGTTTGCGGGGTTCAAAGGCTGTCAGTGTCCCGGGGTGGAGGTTGATTTTGTTGCACAGGCCAGTGGGTGTCAGCCAGTCACCCTCACCCTAAACCCTCTCCCAGGACGGGAGAGGGGATTGGCGGTTGGTTTTCGGGATGGACTGCGTGGGCTAGTAGTCGAAGGGGACGGGGATTTTGTCTCCGTGCCAGGGGAAGGCGTAGCTGGGCTTGTTGGAGAAGCGGTCGAGTCCGGCGTCGAGCCTGATGGAGGTGCCGGGAGGCAGGTCTACGGTGACGTGTTTGCCGTTGACCTCGGTGCTCTGCAGGCTGTCACCGGTGCTTGTGGTCACGGTGGTGAAAGTGTGCTCGCCAAAGGCACCCGACTGAATGATGACACTGCGGGGCTCGTTGCGGTTGGTGTTCACAAGCTGGACTCCCACGCCATCGGCGCGGAGCTCATCGACGAAAACGGCGACGTCGGGCGGGAGGCCGGGACGCATTCGACAGGGGTCGAAGTAGCGAACGGTCGCGCGGAGCAGGCCGCCATGGTAGAGGTACTGGGGCGATCCGAACATGACGTGCGTGAGAATCTTGGTGAATACGGCGTTTCTTGGCTCCTGATTGTCGCGGAGAATTTCAGGGACCGTACGATCGTCGTCCTCCATCGTGTGGTAGTTCTCCAACGCCTTTTGGTACTGGAGTGAGAGGGTCTTTTCCGGCCAGTTCGGGTTCTTTCCGTCATAGTACTGGAAGCGACTGTACTCGCTGTCCCACTCGGCCCTAGCCGCTCCGAGAGCCTCCTCGTTCCAGTCGCGCAAGTGGTCTCCCTCCCGAACACGGAGGATGAGGTCGTAGTCGTCCTGCGACATGGAGGCGTGGTAGAGATGGGCGAGTTCGTAGAGGCGCAGGTTGGTCGACGAGGTGGCGTCCCATTTATCCTCTTCGACGTGGGCGTGAACCCACCCGTCGGGGGTTGCGCGGTTGGGGACGAGCAGCTGGCCGTTGTCGTCGGTTATCGAGTTGTCGAGTAGGACATTGATCTGAGAGCGGAGGATTTCGAGATAGGATGCGTCCTGTGTCACAAGATGTGCGCACTCCGCCGCGACGCCGAGGGAGTGGAAGATGTGGCTCCATCCGACATAGCTGTTCCAGCCGTAGAGGGTGCCCCACCAGACGCCGTCGCGGTGCTCGCCGGGCTTGCCGGTTGGGCCGACGTTGTCGGGGATGATACCGCCGTTCTGGTCGATGCGGTCCATCCACGCTTCCACGTAGTCGACGACCCACTGCTTGTACTTGTCGTCGCCGGTGTAGAGGTAGGCGTTGGTGACGAGGCCGGTCGCGGCGAGGTTTGCGGCGGAGTCGCCGTTGAGGACCACCTGGTTAAAGAGGGCTACGATCTCCCTCGCCTGTCTGGGGTCATCCCACCAGCCGGGTTGGAGGTCCTTGACCGCAGGGTAGAGCGACCCGCGCACACCCATGGTCTTCGCCTTCCAGCCGGGTGACGTGGAGTGCCCTCCGTGGAGGTACGTCTTCACCATGTCGAGGGTGGCGTCGTGGAACGGGCCGAGGCTGCCGTGCATGGGTGAGCGGATGATCTTGTGGACGGGATCGTAGATGGGAGACTCGGGGTCCTCGCCGAGGAACATGTCGGCGAAGCGGCGGGAGCGGCGGACATTCTCGGAGATGGTCGGATCGCCGAGTGCGAGGTCGTAGAAAGCCATGTTGCCCTCGCCCATGTGGTGCCACTCGGCGTCGCCGGGATGGACGATGCTGAAATACTCGTTGTGGATGTTGTGCTTCAGCCGCATCGGGTTTACGCCATGGAAGTAGTCCATGTTGTTGATGCGGTTGCCGTCGCGGTCGTCGAACAGGCGCGTCGTGGCGTTCCAGTGCTTGAGGGCGAGATCGACGAGGCTCTCGTCTCCCCCCATGTTGTAGAGGAGGCACCAGTTGTACGAGCGCTCATAGTAGTCGTCGAGGTCGTCGGACCAGTACCACGCGCCGCTTCGCTCGGCGTACTTGTGGCTCATCATGTGCGCGCCCTTCTCCATGAGGGCGATGAGCTTCAACTCAAGCAGCGCCCATGAAGGGGGAGCGGCGACCTTGTTGGCGGTGATTGTCGGCATGTTCGGCATGGTAGTCATGGGGTACCTCGTGTTTTGAAGGAGACAGCCCCCTCATTCGACGGGGCGACTCGCGCTGGGTGTTCGGTTATTCGTGGAAGGGGATCGGGATGCTCTCTCCGTGCCATGGGAAGGCGTAGCTGGGCTTGTTGACGTAGCGGTTCATTCCCGCGTTGAGGCGGATGGCCGTTGACGGAGGGAGTTCGACTACGAAGGCCTTGCCGTGCACAGGCAGGACGGTGTCGCCGTCGTCGCCCTCCCGGTGGAATGCGACCTCGGTGAAGTCGTGCTCGCCGAATGCGCCGGCCTGAACGATGACGCGGCGGGTCTCGCCATGGTTCGTGTTGACGAGTTGAATGCCCGCGCCGTCGGGCCGGATCTCGTCGACGAGGGCGGCGGTGTTGGGCGGGAGTCCGGCGCGTCCGCGGTCCTTGTCGAAGTAGCGCACCGTTGACCGCATGAGTCCGCCGTTGTATGTCGCCTGTGGGGTGCCCATCGTTACCTGAGTGAGACCCTTGGTCAGGACGAGGTGCTGCGGCATCTGGTTTGTGGTGATGATGTCGTATGGAAGTCGTTCGTCCTCCATCATTTCCTCGTACTTGCTGATGGCCTCGTTGTACTCAGCAGTGAGTATCTTCATCGGCCAGTCGGGGTTCTTGCCGTCGTAGTACTGGAAGCGTGAGAACTCGGTCTCGCCACCGTTCTTCTCTCCGAGACGGTCGCCGACCTCGTTCCAGTCCCGGCGCACGTCTTGATCGCGGATGTGGGTGATGAACTCGTAGTCCTGAGAGTCCATGGAGGCGTGGTAGAGGTGCATCATCTCCTGGGCACGCATGGGGCTTGGGCCCTGCATGACGCCGCGCGAGGGGATGCCGTCGTTCATGCCGCGTCCGACGGGGGGAGTGAGTATCCAGCCCTCGGGGCCGTAGCGGACGGGTGTGATGAGCTGGCCGTCGTCCTCGATCTTCGCGGCGTCGACGATGACCTTGAGCTGCGAGCGCAGGAGGTCGAGGTACTCGTAGTCGCCGGTGAGCATGAGGGCGCATTCGACGGCGGTGTTGATGCCGTGGAACATGATGTTGTAGCCCTGGTAGTGGTTCCAGCCGTACTGGCCGCCCCAGAAGACGCCCTCGCGTCCGCCGCCGATGACGCCGTCGTGGTCGACGTTGTCAGGGGTGATACCGCCGTTCTTGTTCGTGCGGTCGATCCAGGCTTCGAGGTAGTCGAGGACCCACTGCTTGTACTTGTCGTCGCCGGTATAGAGGTATGCGTCGGTGACGAGCGCCGCAGCCGCGAGGGTGTTGGGGGTGTCGCGTTGGAGCACGAGCTTGTTGAAGAGGTCGACGATGTAGGCCCGGCGTTGTGGATTCTGGAACCAGTGGGCTTCGAGGTGCGGGACGATCGGGTAGAGGCTGGCGCGGACGCCGTAGTAGTTGACCTCGCCACCGAGGTAGCGGCCCGCAAGGAGCATGGTGTTCGCCCAGTGGACATCGCCTTCCAGCACGGGGCCCTGGCTGGACTGGAAGGGAGAGCGGATGATCCGCTTGCCGGCGTCCCAGAGATCGGACTCGGGGTCCTCGCCGATGTACATGGCGGCGAAGCGGCGGGAACGGCGGGCGTTTTCGGAGATGGTGGGGTCGGCGACGCCCATGTCGTACCACGCCATGAGACCCTCGCCGAGGTGGTGCCACTCCATCGGGTGGTTCATGCCCCAGAACTCGTTGTGCTGGGCAGGGGTGAAGGTTTTGGTGTGGTTGTTGTGGATTGGCCGATGGTTGATGGTCTGGTCGCTGATGCGGTTGGTGGCGTTCCACTGCTGGAGATGCAGATCGAGCATGTCGTCGGCAGCGCCGAGGGCGTAGAAGAGGCCGAAGTTGTAGAACTGCTCGTAGAGGTCGTCGAGGTCCTCGGCGAGCAGGGTCGCGCCGCCGCGCTCGGCGTATTTCGACGTATATTGCCGTGCGGACTCCTCCATCAGGGAGAAGAGCTGTCGCTCCATGAGTGCCCATGCGGGTGGGGCGGTGACCTTGGTGGCGGTAATGGTAGTGCCGTTGGGTATTTCGACGGTTCGTGGATGCATAATGGGGCCTCCCCTCAGGGGTAAGAGTAGTAGGTCGTCTAGTGTCTAGTCCTATGGCCAGAGTAGGTTGACATGTTCGCAGGCATCACCCTCACCCTAGCCCTCTCCCACGACGGGAGAGGGGATAAATCGACATCTTTCCGGTTCAGTGTGTTCAATTGACTGAGTTCTAGTAGAGGTTTCCCGGCTTTGTAACCGGGCACCATCGGGCGGTCATCAGGTGTTCGATGAGGATTTCGGTTGATTCAGGGGTGCCAATGCGCTTCAGGGCCTCGGCCACGTTGCCGATCACGTAGCGGTTGGGATCGGACAGAACGGAAGAAAGAGAATCTACTGCCTCCTCTGCCATCGGTCCCAGTTTTGCGAGGGCAAGCGCTGAGTTTCTTCGGACGTTTTCATCCTCATCGGAGAGGGAGTCGATCAGGGCGGGAACGGCTTCCGAGGTGTCCTGGGCCACCTGCCCGAGGGCCTCGACGGCCTGGCTTCGCGCGAAGGGGTGGCTGTCGCGGCTGGCTGCGGCGAGGGGCTGCAGAGCATCGCGGGCACCGAGTCCGATGTCGCCCAGTGTTTCGGCGGCGAGGGCTTTGTCCCACTCTTCCGATGTAGCCATGGCGTCGACGAGAGCGGGGACGGCGGGAGTGCCCATAGCTGTTAGAGCGTAGCTGGCGTTTGCCGCCTGCTCCATCTGGCCGGGGATGCGGCGGAGGCGATCCTTGTCGTTGTACCAGTTGTCGGCGCTCCCGGATCGCATGGTGTCGATGAGGGGGCCGATGGCTGTATCGCCCATGGCGCTCAGGGTGTATGCGGCATCGAAGGCGTCGGATTCGGAGTCGCCGCAGAGGGCAGAGATGAGGTCGTTCACCGATGCTCCGTCATGGTCGTTTGTACCGTTGGAGTCAGCGCGGAACCAGTCCCATGCGTGCGACAGGAGTCCGCTGTATTGTCCGTCTTCGTCTTCCCAGCCGGCGTCGACGTTGTCCCAGCTTGGAGCGGTAGGTTCTCCCATGCGGTTGAAGAGGAACTTGACCATGTAGCGCTTGCGGTCGGTGTGGTTGGGCATTCCACGATGGACGATGTCATAGTTTGCGATTACGACCCGGCCCGCGTCTCCAGCGGCTCCGATCTCGCGGTCGTAGGAGTCTTCGGGGATGACGTTGGTGTACTGCGTTCCGGGCACGACGCCGGTGGGCCCCATTTCGAGGGGAGTGTCCTGAGGATAGTAGAAGGTGACGAGCCATCGCGTGTGGTGGCGTCTGCGAGTGAATGAGTCCTTGTGGAGGGTCTGGCCCTTGCTATGGGGCTGGTTGTAGTGGACGAATCGGTGGGGTTCAAGATAGTAGTCGTCGCCCATGATGCCGGCCAGAGCGCCTCGTGTCACGGGGTCGTCGTAGAGCAGTTGGAGTTCGGGGATTCGAGGGAGGAGGTTGTTGCCGGGGTTGCCCTCGGTCTCGTAGATGTCGTCGAGCTTGGCGAACATCTCGTCGTGGTATTCCCTGGGCAGATCAGGCCGCACAGTGATGTAGCCGTCGCGGATGAATGTCCGCATCTGGTCATCGGTGAGCCTGACCGCGTCCATGGAATGCCTCCAAGCGTCGGGTAGGCTATGTCAACGTCGGTTAAGTGTCAAGCGGGAGGGGGTCTATTCCACCGTTACGGTCTTGGCGAGGTTTCGTGGTTGGTCAACGTCGCAGCCACGTCGGACGCCGATGTGGTAGGCGAGGAGCTGCATGGGGACTGCCATGAGGATCGGGGCGATTTCGGGCGCTGTTCGGGGGATGTAGATTACGTGGTCGACCATGTCGGCTATGGCTTTGTCGCCCTCGGACGCGACGGCGATGATCGTGCCTCCCCTGGCGCTCGCCTCACTGACGTTGCTGAGGGTTTTTTCGTATAGAGGGCCCTGGGGGATGAGCGCCACGACGGGCATGTCTTGGTCGATGAGCGATATGGGGCCGTGCTTCATCTCGCCTGCGGGGTAGCCCTCGGCGTGGATGTAGCTGATCTCCTTGAGCTTCAGAGCGCCCTCCATCGCGAGGGGGAAGGCCAATCCGCGTCCGATGAAGAGGAAATCGGAGAGGTTGAAGAACTCGTTCGCGAGGGACTCATACTGCGGTTCATTCGCGACGAGGTCGCCGAGCATCGCCGGCAGGTGGGCTAGTTCCTTCACGAGAGCAGAGGCGCGCTCTTGGCTCAGCGTTCCGCGTGAGAGTCCGAACCGCATGGCAAGCATGAGCAGGCAGGTGAGGGAGCAGACGAACGTCTTCGTTGAGGCGACGCCTATTTCAGGACCCGCGCGGAGTAGGATCGTTTCGTCGGCGACACGGGAGGCCTGGGAACCGGGATTGTTGGCAAGGGTGACTTGCTTCGCACCGTATTGAGCGGCAAGGTCCATGGCGGCGAGGGTGTCGGCCGTTTCCCCGGACTGGCTGATCGAGACCACCAGTGTCCGCTCGTCGATGACCGGGTCGCGGTAGCGGAACTCCGAGGAGTTGTCCACTTCGCTAGGGATCCGGGCTATCTTCTCCATCCACAGCCGCCCGACCATCGCGGAGTGGAGGCTGGTGCCCATGCCGATGAAGACTACCCGGTCGATCTCGGAGATCTCGTCGTCGGTCAAGGCGATTTCTTCCGGGTTGACGGTCTCCCTGTTGAAGGAGACGCGGCCACGAATCGTGTCGAGGGCGGCCTCCGGCTGCTCGTGGATTTCCTTGTGCATGAAGTGCTTGTAGTCGCCCTTAGCTGCCGACACGGCATCGTAGGGCACGGCCACAGGCTGCTTTTCAATTGTCGTGCCGTTAAGTGTTTGATAGACGACTTCCTGAGGTGTTATGGAGACCAGTTCTCCGTTGGCAAGGTAGGCGACCTTGTGGGTGTGGTCGAGCAGGGCGGGGAGATCACTGGCCAGCAGCATCTCGTCGTCGCCATAGCCCACGACGATGCCGCCGGCGTTGCCCAGTCGGAACGCGACGAGCTTGGACGGTTCGCTGGTCGACGCGATCACTACGGCATTCGTGCCGTGCAATCGGTTGGCAGTCAAGGCGGCAGCCTCTTCAAGTGAATATTCTTCTCGCAGGTACTGCGATATGAGGAGGGGGATGCATTCGCTGTCGGTCTGGGAAGTGAATTCAAAGCCTGCGGATTCGAGTTCGTGGCGAAGTTCCAGGAAGTTCTCGACGATGCCGTTGTGTACGACCGCGACCTGACCGTCGGGATCGGTGAAGGGATGCGCGTTCTCGTCGGAGGGCTTGCCGTGGGTAGCCCAACGAGTGTGGCCGATGCCAACTACTCCGCCGGGGGGAGCTTGTTCGACGGAATTTCGTAGCTTGGAGAGCTTCCCCTCGGACTTTCGGACAGAGATTGCCTTACCGTCGGACACGAGGGCAATGCCGGCGCTGTCGTAGCCGCGATATTCGAGCCTAGCAAGGCCGTCCAATAGGATAGGCGTTGCAGGCTTTGCGCCAGTGTAGCCGAAGATTCCGCACATGCTATTGTCTCAGTTGCCTATAGTCAGAAGTGTTAGTTTCGCGGGATGTCGGAAGCGACGGGTATCGTGTCTACAGGGCTGGCCTGCAGTTCGTCAGCTTCAGCGTCGGTCCCGTACGCTCCACGGTATTCGGGTGGGAGCAACATGGCGACGCGCTCCATTATCATGTCGGTCATCGACTGAAGGACGGCGGCACTTGGTCGGCCTTCGATGTCCGGCAGGGTGAATGCTCGTCCGATATTGATACGGAGCCGCCCCGTTGGTCGAAAGACGTGGAGCGGGCTATTCTTGCCGTTCGTGCCGGTTATACCGACAGGAACTATGGCCGCTTGCGATTTCATGGCGAGGCGCACGACGCCCGGTTGAGCCTTCTTCATGGCGCCCGTTCGACTCCGGGTGCCCTCCGGGAAGATCATTACACACTGGTCGGTCGCCAGCTTTTCGAGGGCCCATCGGTAGGCTTTCGGGTCGGTGGCTGTCCGGTTCACGGGGTGAGCGCCGTAGGCCGTGAAGAACCACTTGCCCGGCCCTTTGAACAGCTCCTTCTTGGCGAGGAACCAAATGCGCCGGGGGAAGCTGGCAGACACCAGAGGAGGATCGAAGTTGCTGACGTGATTGGCGACGACGATGAGTGGCCCCATCGGAGGGACGTTCTCTTCTCCGTGGACGCTCCAGTCGGAGAACAGGCGCAGGGTGCACCTCTGAGCGATGCTGCAGGTCGTGTTGAGCAGGTCGGTCATGCGTCCTCGATAAGGTCGATAATGCGGCGCGCGGTCTCGGAAGCGTCGAGGCCGTCGGTGTCGATAATCACTGCGTCGTCGGCAGGGTGTGACTCAGCGCGCTGGGAATCAATTTTATCACGGTGGACTAGCCGTTCGAGCACGTCATCGTAGGAAGGCGAGTCCGGTGTGTTCTTTCGTTCTTCGTACCGACGCCTAGCCCGTGTCTCCGGTGAGGCAGTGAGATAGAACTTGATCGTCGCATCGGGAATCACCATAGTGCCGATGTCGCGTCCGACCATGACTATTGGGCCGTCGGTGGCTATCGACCTCTGTTGATCGACAAGAATCCTTCGTACTCCTCGTATTGCAGCGACAGGCACGACTCCCTGTTCAACGCGACTATCGTGCAGTTGATCCGTTACATCGATTCCATTGACGAGGAGCCGCTCTCCTCGCTTCGATTCCACCAGCTTGATCGTGAGACGTTCGGCGAGACGGGTCATCTTGTCTTGGTCTTCAAGATCGAGTTTCGCGCTGAGCCCGGCGTGTGCGACGGCGCGGTACATCCAGCCGGTGTCGAGGAACCTGCAGCCGAGTTCTTGGGCGACGATCCTGCCCACTGTTGACTTGCCGGATGCTACGGGGCCGTCGATGGCGATTGTGAGATGGGAGGTCACGGTATCTCTAGTAGCTATTCCACATGATTATGTTAGCTTACTCAACACACCCTCACCCTAGCCCTCTCCCACGACGGGAGAGGGGATACCATCCTCCTCAATTCGACTGTCAAATTTGAATGAAACGGCACCAGTTCGAGGGTAGAGGAATGGAGCGATTATATCCATGCCCTCTAGGTGGCGGCAACGGAGAGTGCGGGCTTGTGAGGCTTTGCGCTGTCCACCTACAATGCCGTTTCCATGGAGGTGTCACAATGATTACCAAGTTCGGGAGTCTCTTCGCAGGACACGTTGATTTGGATGACATCGGCTTCGACGGACTTCCGGTCAACGATCGTTGGCTCTCGGACGAACGGTTGGCGAGTGTGTTCGAGAAGGCGGAGGCCATTGCCAAGACTCTCGACAGCGGCGGTTTCGATACGATGTGGCTGGCGGAGCACCACTTCCAACGGGAAGGTCACGAGTGCATACCGAACATCCTCATGCTGGCCCTGCATCTGAGTCACCTGACGGAGCGAATCAAGTTCGGTTGTGGGTTCAACATAACTCCAATGTGGCATCCGCTGCGGCTTGCGGAAGACTACGCGATGGCGGACCACATGACGGGCGGGCGGGTGATATTCGGAATAGGACGCGGGTATCACACGCGAGAGGTCGAGGTGTTCGACGCGCCGCTCCGTGACAACGAGGCCAACCGCAGGCTGTTCGATGAGCAGGTGGAGATTATTTTCAAGGCGCTGCACGAGCGGGCCTTTTCACATCGGGGGGAGCACTATACGATTCCGCCGCCCGTGCCGTACCGGGGATACGAGTTGGAGGACCTAACCCTCGTTCCTCCGCCGCGAAGCCGACCGGTTGAGTGCTATCAGCCTATCGTCAGTGCGAATCCAAGTTCTCTGGACAAGATGACCCGATACGGCATCAAGGGGATGATCGGAGGTGGGGCGGCTGCCGGGGGCGCTCACGACGCGACCATGATGGCATGGCAGGACGCTCTAGCCAGAGCGGGGCGTGAGACGGAGCTTGGCGAAGACCTCATCATCGGGCTGGTGTTCCACATCGCGGAGAGCAAGCAGAAGGCCATTGAGGAGGCCCGACCCTTCTACGAGGAGAACATGAAGATGTTCGCGCCGTTGGGATTTGTGCGGGGACTCACGGAGGAGCAGATAGCTGCGACCAGCGATCCGGCTCGTATCCATGATGCGGGTCTTCCGACGTTGGAGGAAGCGGCAGAGTCGGGTTCGTGGATGGTCGGGCCACCTGAGGCGGTGATCGAGTCGCTGGCGGAACTGCAGGAGCGTTACCCGGGGCTGCAGACGGTCAACGTCGGGTCGGTCGTGGGTACGCCGCAGAGTGTGGTGGTGGAGCAGCTTCAGAGGTTTTCGGAAGAAGTGATGCCGGCGTTCAAGGGTGGGGCATAGCCCCACGCAGTTTCGCGAATTCCTCTGTTTTAACGAATATCATCGTAGAAGCGATATTCGGTGCTGGCGTGCGCTATTCCCGGTAGTTCTCGGCGGAGTCCTGTGGCACGTAGCCTAGCACATGGCGGGCGTGCTCGATGTCGCGGTAGTTCCATTTGTTGTCGGAGACGGCGAAGAAGATATCGTAGAGGAGATCGTCAGGGGCCTCGATGCAACGGTGGAGGATGTCGGCGACGTCGCGGTGACTCAGCCATGCGGCAAACTCACGAGTGCTTCTTGGTCGGTTTTCGGCCGGGCATGCACCTATGCGAACACAGAGGACGGAAAGGCCGTAGTCGGCGGAGTAGACCCGGCCCAGAACCTCGCCCCAGACCTTCGAGGCGCCGTAGATGGTTCCCGGTCTCACCAGTTCCTTCGTGACCTTGGGCCACTCCCAGCGCGAGACTGTCTCGTAGTCGCCAGCGATGATCTGGCTGTAGGGCGGGTCATGGTCGACTCCCCGTATGGTATCGCCCGAACTGGCGAAGACAACCCGCTTCACTCCCGCCTGGCGAGCGGCCTCGTAGACGTTCCACGTGCCCGCGAGGTTTCCCCGAACGACGTCGTCCATCGGTTCGCTGGCGACGTGAGCGGCGAGATGGACGACGACATCTTGCCCTTCGAAGGCAGGGCGGATGGATTCGAGGTCGCCGATGTCGGCTTGGACGGTACGTACGCCGTCGACGGGTCGACGGTTGAGCGCGGTCAACTCGTATCCGCCGAGCGACTCAAGGTGTGAACGGAGGATTCCGCCGATCAGTCCAGACATTCCTGTTATGAGAATTTTTTTCATTGTGTTACCCCCGTCCGACGTAGAGTTGTTCGACCGGCAGGACGGTCGTGTCGAGCATGTTGGCGTATGGCGGGAGAAGGGCCATTGCGAGGGCTGCGATAGCAATGTCGTCGGGCGACATCATGGGCTCCATGTCGGAGGCGCGAGTGCTGGCGGCCCTCCACTCGACCTCGACGTTGCCGGGATGGAGCGCACCGACGGAGATGCCGTACTCTCTGCCCTCAAGGGCGGTAGACTTCGTGAGGCCGATGATGCCGTGCTTGGAGGTTGTGTAGGGGGCGGAGTTCATTCGTGGCATCCGGGAGGAGATGCTGCCGATGTTGATTATGCGCCCGCTCCGCTGCTTCTTCATGATCTTCATCGCTTCCCTGGTGCAGAGGAAGACTCCGGTGAGGTTTACGTTGATGACCTTCATCCACTTTTCTAGCGAAATCTCGTCGATGGGGCCGCCGTCGAACGCGCCGGAGTTGTTGACGAGGATGTCGAGCCTTCCGTGCTCGGCCATGGTTGTTTCGAACAGGCTCACGATCTGTTCCTCGCTGGTCACGTCCGTTTGGACGGCGCGGGCTGCGACTCCGTAGCCGCGCATCTCCTCGGCACTCTCTTCGAGGCGGTCGAGCTGCCGCGCGGCCAGGACTAGCGACGCTCCCTCTTTGGCGAAGGCACGCGCGGTGCCTCTTCCGATACCAGTGCCCCCTCCGGTGATGATGCAGACCTTGCCTTCGAGTTTGCCCATGCGTGTCTCCCTGTGTGCGATGTTTACGACAAGGTTCAGTTAAACAACCGACAGCCTCGATGTCAAGGTGAGGTCCTTTCTTCAAAGAGTCCATGCATACGATTTGATAACGGCGGTGGTACTCATCAAACTGATGTTTCTTGATACCTGTATATTGCTTGAAAGCCTTAGAGTGCGTGATTATAATTGGCGGCGACTGGGGGCTGAGTTCGGTCTGTGCCCTCATTGTTCAGGAGGTCTATTGATGACGTACGTTATTGCTGAGCCGTGTATCGGAGTCAAGGACGCGGCTTGTGTCGATGTCTGCCCGGTGGACTGCATTTACGAGGCAGAGGAGCACAACATGCTACTCATCAGCCCGGAGGAGTGCATCGACTGTGCAGCGTGTGAGCCCGTTTGCCCCGTCGTGGCGATTTTCGCTGAAGAGGACACCCCGCCCGAGTGGGACAGCTACATCGACCTTAACTACGAGTACTTCGGCGAGACCCGGTAGGCGGGAGCGTCAAGCGAAGGAAAATCTCACTGACCCGGAGGTGACTCGCCTCCGGGTCTTCTTTGTGTCTCGACTCGTTTTTTGCGACAATGGCGGCCAACAGAAAGCTGCCAAACTTTCCTCCACTTTCAGCTAAGGAGAAGGACACATGCAAGTCGCGTCCACGCCCCTCATGGTAGCCAACACCTACGCGACCATGCGAAAGAACCTCGAAGTCGTCCGCAAGAGAGTTGGACGACCTTTGACTCTGGCCGACAAGATCCTTCTGGGGCACCTCGTCGACCCGGAGGACCAGGAATTTGAGCCGGGAGTGAGCCAACTGTCGCTCAACCCCGACCGCGTTGCGCTTCAGGACGTATTGGGACAGACGGTGATGCTCAATTTCATGCAGACCATGCGCGAGAGTGTGGCCGTTCCCACGACCGTCCACTGCGATCACCTCATACAGGCCAGAGTGGAGGGCGGAATCGACCTCGTTCAGTCGATGGAAGAGAACAAGGAGGTCTATGAGTTTTTGAAGAACGCCGCCGCGAAGTATGGGGCAGGCTTCTGGGGGCCGGGCGCGGGCATCATTCACCAAGTGGTATTGGAGAATTACTCATACCCCGGAGCACTCATCATCGGGACGGACTCTCACACGCCGAATGCCGGTGGACTTGGGGCCTGCGCCGTGGGTGTCGGCGGAGCGGACGCCGTTGAGGTGATGGCGGGCCTGCCGTGGGAGGTGCTCTATCCGAGGCATGTGGGAGTATATCTGACCGGCGAGAAGAACGGGTGGACGGCCCCGAAGGACGTGATTCTCAGAGTGGCGGGGGAACTGACGGTATCCGGTGGCACCAACGCTATCCTGGAGTACTTCGGGCCGGGCGCAAGTTCGATAAGCTGCACCGGCAAGGCAACCATCACGAATATGGGGGCCGAGATCGGCGCGACGACGTCGATCTTCGCGCACGACAGCCGTATGACCAAGTACCTCAATGCAACTCGAAGAGCAGCCATTGGGCGTCTCGCCGAGGAGAATCGGGACCTCTTGACTCCCGATCCCGAAGTCGAGGCCGACCCAGCTAACTACTACGACCGGGTGGTGGAGATCGACCTCTCGAAACTGGAGCCGCATGTCGTGGGGCCACACTCTCCCGATCGGGCGCGGCCCATATCTGCACTCGCGGCTGAAGTGAATGATGAGACTAACGGGTTCATCGACGAGATTCAGACTGCGCTCATAGGAAGCTGCACCAACTCGTCGTACGAAGATATGAGCAGGGCAGCCGACGTTGCACAGCAGGCGAGCGCGCATGGTCTGAAGTCCAGCGCTGAGTTCATGGTGACTCCGGGCTCGGAGCAGGTCAGGGCGACCATCGAGCGGGACGGTCAGATGGGAGCGCTCAAAGAAATCGACGGCACCGTGTTGGCGAATGCGTGTGGACCGTGCATTGGACAGTGGAAGCGCGAGAAGGTGCTCGACGGAGTCCCAAATACCATCGTCACGTCCTACAACCGCAACTTCCCACGTCGTAACGACGGGCGTTCCGAGACGATGAACTTCATCGCGAGCCCCGAGATCGTTACGGCGTTTGCGATATCGGGGAAGTTGTCGTTCAACCCGCTTACGGATGAATTGACCGACGAGAGCGGGGAATCCTTCAGGTTGGAGCCTCCCCAAGATGCCCCGGAAGTTCCCTCCAAGGGGTTCGACGCCGGGAATCCCGCTTTCTTCGCGCCGCCGGAGAACGGTGGCAGCATCGAAATATCCGTAGATCCGAAGAGCGAGCGGATTGAGCTACTCCAGCCGTGGGAACCTTGGGACGGCGAGGACTACGTCGATCTGCCGGTCTTGATGAAGACGTCAGGGAAGACGACGACCGACCACATCTCCCCAGCTGGGCCATGGCTGCGGTATCGCGGCCACCTGAGCAAGTTTTCGGAGAACATGTTCATGGGAGGCATTAATGCCTTCACCGGCGAGACGGGCAAGGGCAAGAACGTCGTCACCGGCGAGACGGGTCAGGCGATCTCTCGAATAGCAACGTCATATCGCGACGATGGACTTCGATGGGTGGTGATCGGTGATTCCAACTACGGTGAGGGGAGCAGCCGGGAACATGCCGCGCTGTCTCCAAGGCTTCTTGGCGGGGCGGCGATCATAGCGCGGAGCTTCGCGCGTATCCACGAGACGAATCTCAAGAAGCAGGGGTTGCTGCCATTGACATTCCGGGACGCCGCGGACTATGACCTCATCCGCGAGGACGATCGAATTAGCCTCATCGACCTAGACAAGCTGACGGAGAACAAGCCCGTCACGTGCGTCATCAAGCATGCGGACGGCAGCGAGGACCGACTAGAGCTTGACCACTCTTTCGCAGAGTCTCAGGTGGAATGGTTCAAGGCAGGGTCTGCGTTGAACCTGCTCCACGGGAGCGGCTAGAGAGAGCAGAAAAAGTAGATCCGGAGTTGGGCATAGCAGCCTAGCAGCTCGGCTTGCTTCACCATGACTTCAGGGAAAGGGGAAAGCCTACTTGCCGGGAGAGGCCCCGTTGGTGGGGTGAGTGCCGTTCTTGCCAGCCTTCTTGGCGCCCGCGCCGACCCAGCCGATCTGGGAAACGTCGATCAGGACACCATCGGGTCCGGCATAGTTGAGGGCGACGTTTCGTCCGCCATGCCCTTCCCCCATCTCCGATCTACGTACTGAATTGATGTCCGAACTGGGTTCCACTTCTGCAGCCTGCAACCGGGCGTCGGCGTCCGACAAGTCATCGACCTGGAACCCGATGTGGTGCAGTCCGCTGTACTCCACCCCATAGTCCAGACCGGCCAGCGTCTCGTTCTTGAATTTCAGTATTGCAATGCTTATGTCGCCGTCGGTAAGGTAGACGCCCTCCGCGTTGTCACCTTCCACATTGCCTACTTGCTTGAGTCCGAAGACGGAACGGTAGAACTCCGCCGTCTTCTTCGGATCCTGACTTGCAATCGCTATGTGCTTCAGCTTCGCCATCGTACTCCCTGTAGGAGGATTTCGCCGATCCCTCTCTTCTTCATCATCCGCAACAGTCCCACATCACGGTCCGTTAGCGCACTACCTCGTCGGTCGAGGCACCGGAAGCAGTATAGGAAAGGCATAGTGCCGTGTCAAATGATTCCGGCTCGGTAAGTTTCCGTTGACATGCTTGAAGGGCCGTTGCTACGATCTATCCGTCAAACGACATGCACATCCCGTCCGCCGGCAGGGGAGCTTGCGCTTGCGGTCCAGAGCCACTGATTTCAAGTTCGACTTACCTGCAACGGTGAGAACCGGCAGACGGGGAGGTCTTTGAGTGACCAACGTCGTCCCTGACCAATCGACCACTCCACCTACATCGCTTCCCGCCGTCTTCCAGCGTTACCAAGAGTCGATTGACTCCGCCCTGCGGGACCGGCTGTCCGACTCCACCTCGTTCTTGTATTCGATACTCAGGTACGCGATGGGGTGGTCGGACGAGAGCGGCGCGCCGGTGTCCGCTCCTCAGGGCAAGGCGTTGAGACCCACGTTGTGCCTGCTCACCTGCGAGGCAGTTTGCGGGGAATATAAGCGCGCGCTACCTCCTGCGACGTCACTTGAGCTTATCCATAACTTCTCGCTGATTCACGATGACATTCAAGACCGTGACGAGTACCGGCGGCATCGGCCCACAGTTTGGAAAGTCTGGGGTGAACCAATAGCGCTGACCGCGGGGAACGTCATGCGTATCGTCGCAGACACCTCGATAGAGGGACAGCGTGGCGACTCCGTTTCAGCGGTCGATATGGTCACAGTAAACAGAGTCCTGACTGAGGCGTCGCTCGAAATGATCGAAGGCCAGTACCTCGACGTGGCCTTCGAAGGCCGCTCGGATATCGGGATGAAGAGCTACCTGGACATGATTTCTCGAAAGACCGGCGCGCTGATCCGGACACCCATGCACGTTGGCGCGATAATGGGCACCGACGACAGCGAAGTCATTGAGAGCTTCCGCGAGTGCGGTCGGTCTCTTGGCTATGTTTTCCAAATACGCGATGACGTTCTTGGCATCTGGAGCCAGGAGAAGACAACGGGGAAACCTGTTGGAGCCGACATTCGGCGTAAGAAAAACTCATTGCCCATAGTTCACGCCATGTCGCAAGCTGACGGTACTAAGAAGCGGATACTCGACGGCATCTATGCCCAAGAGACGGTTGAGGACACCGATGTCGACGCGGTGCTGGACATCATGGACACCTTGGGCACTGAGGCGTACGCCAACTCTCTCGCCGCGGAGCACTGCGATCGGGCTCTGGAACGGCTTGCAGGAGTCGAATTACCCTCGGGCGCTCGCGCAGATATCGAGGAACTGGTCACGTTTCTTCTTGTTCGCGAGCACTAGTCCCCGTGTCGGCATCGATATTAGAGGGTGTTTCCAAAGTCTGTAAAAATCGTTCATGGTGAGCATGTCGAACCATGAATTGCCCTTCGACAGGCTCAGGGCGAACGTATGACATTGCTGGTTAAATCCTTCGCAACATCCTCTTAGTCGGAGGCGTTACTCCTGCGATTCTCCAACCGGGGCTAGCGGGTCGATCAGTCCCTCGTGCTTTAGCTCGGCCCAGAGGTCGGTTGGAATTGGGTGGCTTGCCATGTGGAAATTCTCCTCCACCTCGGCAACGGAGCGAGGGCCGGGTATCGTAGCGGCCACCGCAGGGTGCAGGAGGCCGAACTGAAGGGCTGCGGCCTTGAGTGGAACGGCGTGGCGGTCGCAGACGGCTTTGATCTTGTGGGCCCTCTCTGTGATTTCCGGTGGGGCGACCTCGTAATCGTAGGTGGATCGGGGACCGATGTCCGATGCGAGGATGCCGGAGTTGTAAGGTCCTCCAAGTACCAGGCTGACGTTCCTCTCAAGGCACACGGGCATTAGCTCAGCCAAACTCGATTGGTCGAGCAGTGTGTAGCGGCCTGCCAGAAGGAAACAGTCGAAGTCGCCCGCGCGGGCGAAACGAGCCTCCATCTCCCACTGGTTCATCCCGACGCCGATGGCCCTAACGACGCCTTGGGAACGCAGATCGGCCAGCGTGGGATAGGCCTCACCTATGGCCTGTTCCCAATGGTCGTCAGCGTCGTGAATGTAGGCGATGTCGATACGGTCGAGGTTGAGTCGTTTCAGGCTCTCTTCCAGCGAACGAAGAATACCGTCCCGGCTGTAGTCGAATACCGGATCCATCTTCGGAAGCGATTGGAAGTGCGGACTGCTTGGCGCGATATCGACGGGATTGAGAACACGTCCTACTTTCGTCGAGATGATGAAGCTATGGCGAGGTATGTCCAAGAGAGCGCGGCCCAAGCGCGTCTCGCTGACGCCGTGACCGTAAAGGGGAGCTGTGTCTATATAGTTCAGGCCAAGTTCCAAGCCGCGCCGAACGGTGGCGACGGCATCTTCGTCGCTTACGGTACGGAACAGGCTGCCGATGGGCGCACCCCCGATGCCGAGTCGAGTAACCCGGATGCCGGTATTCCCAATCTCCGCCGTGTCGAGGGGGTGTACCATCTGCCGCGGAGTCTCAGTCCTTTTGAAATAGCTCCGGGTGCAGGAGGGCGCGCACCTGCATTCGGAGCCGGTCGCGGTCGGATATGAGCGGCTCGTATTTCTCAACGAACTCGCACATGGTCTCTTCGACCGTACTTTCGGTTGTGTCGAGCTCGAAGCGGTAGCGCAGCAGGGAATGGCCGTAGTGGTAGGCGAATCTCTCCAGGATGTGCTCGATGTCGTCCTCTTGAATGACACCTCGGTCGTGCGGAGACTCATCCATGCGTTTGCGAATGACGTCTGCCGACGCCTTGACGTGAATTATCACGGTGTCGGGGCCCTGCTCGATGATTTCCTTTTCGATGCTTCGCGCCATGCTCTCCCGGTCGCCGTACTCGCCGGCCTTGCCGTAGCCGTAGTACAGAGGGGCGTATACGGCCTCCTCGATATGAAATCCCACGAGGATATGGTCGCTGTCGCGGTAGAGCTGGGGTGAGAGATGGTAGGCAAACTGGTAGCGGGTGAACATCTCTTTGAGGGCAGGGCCGAGCTCCATGTATTTCTTCAGGTCGTCATCGGGGATTTCGTCCCAGTGTCCGAACCATGGAGGCGTGAAGTGATCGTGATACGTGACAATTCCGAGTGGAGTGGGCGGGCCCATGACCTTGTCACGCCACTTGACGATTTCCTCCGCCAGAGTCGTCGTTCCCGCGTATTCGCATCCGACCAGTATGAGCCTCATTGGTATTCTCCTCGCTGGAGTTTGAGAGTGCGCACCATTATACCTAGACTGCGCTCAGATGGTGAGCCGAGGTGGCAAGTTTGACAGAGACGGTGGCGCAATTCGACGCAGGTTTCAATTGAAGCTGTTGCCGAATCTGATACTTAGTTGGGATCGTGGGGTTGATAGAACAATTTTTTGCATATATGATTACGCCGCTTGAAAGTTGGCCACAGATCATTGGGAGGTGCACTTCGATGCTCAAAGTAGGTCGAGCGGTATTGATTGCGTTCGCGCTAACGGCCCTGGTTTTGGCTGCCTGTGAGCGTGACGAAGATGACGGAGACGCCGGAGATGGACCTTCGGCTGATTCGGTTCTCCGTGTCGGAAATGGAGGTGAGGTCCAGTTCCTGGACGCGGCGAAGAGCCAGTCGGGCACGGACATCATCTTCTCGGAGATGATATACAACCGTCTTCTCCAGTATGACGCGACGATGATGGACCCGAAGCCGGACATCGCCGAAAGCTGGGAAGTTTCGGATGACGGACTCACGTATACATTCAAGATTCGTGACGACGTCAAGTTCCACAACGGCAAGGAACTGACGGCTGCTGACATCGAGTACAGTTGGAACCGATGCAGGAACGAGATTGCCGACAAGGGACGCTGCAAGGGCGAGCTAAACGACGTTGTCTCGTTCAGTGCGACGGGTGACTACGAGTTCACCGTCGTTCTTGATAAGGCAAGTCCTGTCTTCCTTCCGTCCATGGCCCACTGGTCGCTGGCCATCGTCGACGAGGGCAGCATCGGTCAGATCGACACCAATCCCATCGGGACCGGGCCGTACAAGTTCGTGAGCCAGGTGGTCGACGATAAACTGGAGCTCGAGAAGTTTGACGACTACTTCGACCAGGACATCCTCAATGTGAGGCCGGAGAAGGTCTTCATTCTTCCGATCAAAGACCCGCAGACGCGAATGGCCGCGGTACGCAGCGGCGAGATCGACTTTGCGGTTGACGTGCCCTTGGAGCAGGTCGCCAGACTCGCCACGACTCCGGGTGTCCAGTTGTTGCAGCAGCGAGACGGAATCACCGCCTCCTACATGACAGTCATCTTCAACACCCGCGAGGGTCCGATGACGGACGTGAGGGTGCGGAAGGCAGTCCAGCTTGCGGTCGACGCAGATGCCATCAACAGCGCGATCTACTTTGGCCTGGGCGATGTCAGCTGTAACCCGATCCTCGAATCGCACTGGGCATACCTGCCGTTCGAGTGCCCGGCGAGAGATGTTGAGAAGGCGAAGGCGCTTCTGGCCGAGGCCGGGTATGGCCCGGACAATCCTCTCCAGTTGAAGTACATGCCGGAGAACATTCCCGTCACTCAGAAGATGGCCGAGGTGATCCAGCAGAACCTGGCCGAGGCCGGCATCGAGATGGAGATCGTGATTGTGGACAGCCCAACGTGGCTTGACAAGGTCTGGTTCGGCGTCGACTGCGACACCGGAGATTGGCCGGAGTCTCGCTGCTGGGCCGGCAAGCACAAGGAATTCGACCTTGGCGATGCTTGGTACACCCGCGAGCCCGACCCTGACGGACTGATGCAGAGCGTGTTCCGCGCCGACTCCGACAGGGAAGGCTTCAAGGGCAACAACGGAATGCGGTACTACAACCCTGAGATCGAGCGCCTATTCGATGAGGCGAAGAGCACGACGGACCGCAACGTCAGAGCAGAAGCCTATCGCAATATCGTCGACATCGTCGTCAACCAGGACGTGCCGCTGATAAAGCTGCAGAGTATGCCACGCTTCTTCGCAGCCGGTGAGGTTGTACAGGGTGGCTATGTAAGCCCCAAGGGCTACTGGAACGCCAAGGACTGGTCCTGGCAAGAGTCGTCGGACGAGTAGTCGAATTAAGAGTACGCCGCGCGCTCATGACATCCTCATTGGGCGCGCGGTGACGCTAAGCTCAAGTCCGCAGACTCACATTTTGAAGTGGTCGGTCTCAAGCCACACTCTTGAGGCCGTCCCGCTCTCCGTGTCCGGGAGGTTCTAGCCATCCAGGCCTATATTGCCCGTCGCCTACTTCAAACGCTGTACGTTGTCGTCGTGCTCTCGTTTATCATTTTCGCGGCGGTGCGGTTCGCGCCCGGAGACCCGGCGGTAACACGGCTCGGCATGGAGGCGACGAGGGAGGCGCTCGAACAGGAGCGCAGTGAACTCGGCCTCGACAAGCCGATCTACGAGCAGTACGCCATCTGGCTGGGCAAGGTCGTGAGGGGCGACATGGGCGTATCGCTTGCCTATGCCTCGGACCATCCCGTGGCTCCACTCGTATGGGAGAAGTTCAAGAGGACGATTCCCCTCACCCTGGCGGCGATGGCGATTGGACTGGGCGTGTCCATTCCGCTGGGCATCATAGCCGGTCTGCGTCCATACAGTCTTCTCGACAACATCATCTCGGCCTCGTCGCTGTTCGGCGTCGCGGCTCCCAGCTTCTGGGTCGGGCTCATGCTGATATTGCTGTTCGCCGTGCGGCTGGAATGGCTGCCGTCATTCGGGTACGGTCCGATAGGGCAGGGGTTCCACTGGAAGTATTTCATCCTCCCATCCTTAGCACTCGGATTTCAGCTCATGGGGGCACTGACGAGGTACATGCGGTCGGGGATGCTCGACGTGATGAGCTCCGACTATGTTCGTACGGCCCAAGCCAAGGGACTGCCGTATCGCACGGTAGTGGCAAGGCACGCCGTAAAAAATGCAATGCTCTCGGTCGTTACGGTGATTGCTCTCGATCTGGGGGCCCTGCTGGCGGGAGCGCTCGTCACGGAGACTGTCTTCCAGTGGCCTGGGGTCGGACTGCTTTTGGTGAACGCCATCCAGGCTAGAGACTATTCAATCGTTCAGATGATCGTCCTCGTCACCTCCGTCTGGTATATATCGGTGAATCTTCTTGCCGACATTCTGTATGGATATCTTGACCCGCGGATTCGATACGAATGAGTACCTCCGCCCAACAGAGAGCAATCGAGCTGCACTCAGGCGACGATCTCGCCGACAGGCGTCGCGCACGAATGTTGCGGCTGTTTATCGCGAGCTTCGTCAGGAATCGCACGGCCGTCTTCGGGGCGGTGACGATCATCGTGTTCACTGTCGCGGCGCTGATCGCTCCGCTACTGCCGACCGACCCGTTGGAACAGGACTATGACTCGCTCATGCTTCCACCCTCCGTGGAGCATCCCATCGGCACCGACTCCTTGGGCCGGGATAATCTGATCCGTCTCATTCATGGAGGGAGGGTCTCGCTGCAGGTGGGACTTCTTGCCATGTTGATAGCCACGACGGTTGGTGTGACGATTGGACTCGTCGCGGGATACTTCGGCAAGTGGACCGACAGCATACTTATGCGGCTCGTGGACGTTATTCTCGCGTTCCCCGGCCTTCTGTTGGCTATTCTCATGGTGGCGGTACTTGGGCCTTCGCTGCGCAATGCAATGCTTGCCATTGCTATCGGGTTCATTCCGCCATTCGCCCGGATCACCCGTGCCAATACCCTTTCCCTTCGCGAGAAGGAGTTCGTCGAGAGCGCACGGGCGATAGGCGGGGGGCCGATTCGCATCATGTTCAGGACGATTCTTCCCAACACAGTATCTCCGATCATCGTTCAGGCTTCGCTAGGGATGAGCTACGCCATTCTGATAGAGGCCAGCCTGAGCTTCCTGGGTCTGGGCATCCAGCCGCCGACGCCGTCCTGGGGCTACATGCTCTCGGCAGGCAGGGAGTTCATCACGCTGGCGTGGTGGCTGACGACATTCCCCGGACTTGCGATCTTCCTCGTCGTGATTGCGTGGAACTTCATCGGCGACGGCATACGCGAGGCCCTCGACCCACGACAGCGGCGCAGGTAGCTTCATCCGCCTCAAAGTCAACCAGCAGAATCTAGGGCAACCTCCAAGAGTCGCCCCTACGGATTCGGCTGGCGGCATGAATAATGAAAAGGACCCGGGACCGCTACAGACTGCGTAGCGCTTCGCGCTTGTAACGCGATACCCTATAGGCATGTCCATCATCAAGGCAATCGCCTACACGGCGTTCGTCATCGCCATTCCCCTGTTCCTCATCATCATGAACCTCCGCGTCGTGGTGAACACGCCGTTGCTCTACAGCTACGGTTTCGACCAGTACGAGATCGAGAGAGTGACGGGCATCGAGCGGAGCGATCTCATTTCGGCAGGGAAGAAGATCCGCGAGTATTTCAACAACGAGGAGCGCTGGCTGAACGTCCAGGTCCCCATTCGAGGAGGAGAGCCGAAACCTCTCTATAACACGACGGAACTTCTTCACATGTGGGACGTGAAGGTTCTTATACGCACGCTCTATAACGTGCAGCTCATCGTGGGGCTGTATATTGTGCTGTTCATTCCGGCCGGACTCGCAATTGCGCCTCGCGCATTCCCCCGCATACTCATGAGGCTCATCGCTTGGGGAGCCGGGCTTACGCTCGCGATAGTCTTCGTGACGGGTCTGCTGTCGCTGACCGGCTTCAGCCAGACTTTTTACGCCTTTCACGTGATCGCATTCACCAATGACCTGTGGAAGCTCGACCCCGCGCGTGACTACCTGATCGCGATGTTCCCAGAGGGGTTCTTCTTTGATGCAACCATGGTGCTTGCAGCGTTGACCGTCATCCAGGGACTCTGGATATTCTGCCTTTCGATGTCGGCTCTCAAGCGTCTGTCCGCGTCCCTGTTCTTCAAACTGACTATCGTGCAGACGCTGAGTGTGGTTGCTGCTGCAGTATTCATCCTCCGAGTGTATCCTGGCGGATTTTTCTTCGAGGCGTTGATGATCGTCGTCGTGGCGTCGGTCGCTCAAGCGCTCGTCGCACTGGTTGCCTGGAGACGGGCGCCGAGCAAGACAACCTCCGCTTCGGCCTCGAAGAACGACGAGGGACTGGCCTCTCGGTCTACCAGTTCCTCAGGGGGCCCTCAGGAGAAGTCGGAACAACAGCAGGGGTCGGAGCGTACCGAGAGTCTGGCCAACAACGCCATTCTTGGCTACTACGTGATCGAGGCTGTTCTACTTCTCCTGATACCCGTGATTCACGAGTGGCGCAGCGCTCGGCGAGTTGAAGCGTCGTCAGCCGATGCCACTCCGTGAGGCATAGGTGACCTCTATAGCGAATCCGACAGTGCCGACGCTGTTTCGGCCCGAGGAAATCCGCTGAGGTTCCGGCACCAAATAGCCACCATAGGCGATGGAGTGTCCCCGCGGATGCCGGTCACGACGGCTGACAACGTCCACATCTGGACGGATGATGATTCGTCCGCTCCTCCGCCGAGGAAGTGACGATCTACATCCTGCGCAGGAGGTAGATGCTCGGGGCGATGTAGCCGCGGAGGAAGGATACTCGCAGGGGGACCTCGGCGGTGCGTCTCCACTGGTCGGTGTGCCGGGCGAGGGTGTCTTCGAACAGACGGCGGCGGGTGGTGATGACGGTGAAGGCCCCGTCTGTGACGACCAGCCGGGCCGTTTCTCGCAATGCGGATTCGTAGAGCCTGTCGAGGGCGATGTCGGTGTTGGCGAGCATCCCGAACGGCAGGTCCGCGACGGCGGCTTCGAATGAGGCGTCAGGCAAGGGCGGGGAGTGGATGTCGCCGAGGATGAGGTTGGCTGGTTGCTGTGATCCTGCTGCGTTGAGGTTTCGTTCGGTGCATATGATGGCTTCCGGGTCGATGTCGAGTCCTGTGACGGACGCGGCGGGCCCGGCGACCAAGCGCTCGATGAGTAGGGTGCCGGAGCCGCAGCCGAGGTTGAGGAAGCGGTCGTGGTCGGAGTGGCCGGGGAGGGTCACCATGGCGTGGGCTACGGTGGCGTTGAGGGCATCCGGGCGGTTGCAGACCCGCCATGGCCTAGCGGATAGGGGCATGGGGGTCAGGCGAACGAGCACCTCCCAGCCTCCGCCCGACGTTGAAGGCCTAAGTGACAGGAGCAGGTGGGCGTCGTCGGTCTGCTCATCAAGGTGGATGGCGGCGGCGATCTCATTACGGAAGCGTCTCATGGTGGCGGACTCCGAACCGGCGGCACTGACCCGGAAGGTACTGAATGTCTCAGGCGGGTGGAGGTCGATGACTACCCCGATTGAATCAATGAGGCGCGTCAAGTGCTGATGGCCGAGAAGGGCCTTTGGGCGTGGTACGTCGAATCGCTCGACAAAGTGTACGGCGACGGCAGTTCGGAGATCCATCAAGCGCTCGACGGGGCCGGAGTACCTGATAGACATTCGCCCTTCCTTCGGGTAGCCCATCAGGCGGTAGGCGCGTCTTCCGAGTGTGTTGGCGAGCTCTTCGTCGACGAATCGTTCGAGGCCGGTGATTAGCTCGACCTCGTACCTGCGGTCGGTCGGCGGAGCGGTTGGCTTTTTAGGGCTGCGTCGAGGCATGGTGGTGTCATGGTATCGCATGGGGAATGGATAGGAGAAAGTGGGAATGATTCATCGCAGAAGGTGAAGAGAGTGGAGAGTTGTGCGGGCGGCGTGGGGTCTGGCGGGGTCGCGGCAGGGCGGGGATTTTTGAAGATTTGTGGCATGGTGTGACATTTTGTGGCATTTTTACTCATTATTGTCAAGTTATGGCGGTCATGCCGGGATGCGATCGGGTGAGGACACGGCGGACTGATCGACGGTTTTCCAGCAGGCTGCCCACCTCCTTGATCTCAAAATTTGATAGACGTATTCGGACACCATCGGACATTTCAGCTATCGCCCTCAATTGAGAGCGGCGCATTCGGGTCGGTTGTACTGACGAGATGTAATTCATTATGATACTGATGTTCTGGTGCGTCAAATTGGGGGGTGACCCTCACGTCCGTATCGAGTACGGGGCAGGCTCCAGCCCTCTCCCTCGATGAGCCCGTTTCATAAGTAGCCAACCTCCCTTGTCAGGAGATCCTGGATTCCTGCCTTCGCAGGAATGACGGTTGGGGGGATAGGGCGACTGTTTTCAGAGGAATCGCTCATGCAGACCGAGTCTGCACACCGAGGGATAAAAATGGGCGCGGAACGAAGGCGGGCAACCACAAGGGTTGCCCCTATGACAGGCTTGCCATGGCCTATTTTCGTACCAATGAAAGGGAGACGGGGCTAACTCATAGCTACAAATCCGTTTTACCTACCCCTGTCAGCCCACGACGGGAGAGGGGGGTATCGTAGGAACACGAGCGGTTGCTACTCGTACCAGCCGGAGCCGAAGATGTAACCATCGTGGAGGACGGCCCAGGTGTGTTTCTGCCGATCGTCTCCGGTTTCCGGGTTGATGAGGACGTAGTCGACCCACTTGCCGGTCTCGGTAGCGCTGCGAAGGTCGTCGCCGTAGAAGTGGCCGGTGGCGTCTATGCGGAGGCTAGGGTCGCGTCCGACGAACATGGGATTTGGGTGTGCAATGGTGTAGCCGTTCCCGTCGACGATGAAGACGTACCATTGACCGTCCACGCTCTCCTGGGAGCCGTAGTATTCGAGTGCGGCATCGAGTCCGAGGGCGTCGTAGAGGTTGAGAGCCTGCTCGACGAATGACTTGGTGTAGGTGGGAGCGTCGGACTTGCCGGGGCCTCGCTCGTACCAGCCAGAGCCGAATGTGAGGCCGTCGTGGCGGACGACCCATGAGTGCTTGGTCTCCACGCCGCCGGTGGCGGGGTTGGGATAGGTGTAGCCGAACCAAGCGCCGTCCTCGTCCGCAGTCGCCACAATCGCCTCGCCCGTCGGATAGCCGTTCGGGCCGACGACATATGAGGCCGGACGGTTGACGAGGTCGGGGTTTGCAGCGTGTGCGAGCATCGTGTCATTCTCGTCGAAGATGAAGGTGTACCACTGGCCGTCGACGCTCTCTTTACTGTTGTAGTAGGCGACGGTTTCTTCCAGTCCCACGGCGTCGTAGAGATTGACGGCCTGCTGCACGAAGCTCTGCGTGTATGCAGGGGGGTCGGACTTGCGGGGGCCTCGCTCGTACCAGCCGGAGCCGAAGAGGAGTCCGTCGTGGCGCACCATCCAGGAGTGCTTCGTCTCGATAGTGCCGGAAGCGGGATTCGGGTAGGTGTAGGAGAACCACTCGCCGTCTTCGTCGGCGGATGCGGCGACCGCGTCGCCCGCGGGAAAGCCGTTCGGGCCAATGGCGTTGGAGGCGGGGCCGTTCACCAGACTGGGGTCCGGAGCATGAGCGATTATGTTGTCGCTTGCATCGAAGATGAAGACGTACCAAGGGCCGTCCACGCTCGCCTTGGTGTTGTAGTGGGCCACGGTAGCGTCGAGTCCTTCGGACTCGTACATGTCGATGGCCTTGTTTACGAAGTACTTTGTGAATTGACCGGGCGTAGACTTGCGGGGTGTGGACATTGCCGCGCCTGGGGATGGCTGTCCGGATTCTTCGGACATAGCTTCTCGCACGATCTGCTCGACCTGCTCGCGAGAGCTGCCCTGGTCGAGGGGGGCCGGGTTGTTGGCGATCTCTGACTGCACGATCTGTTGGATGTCTGAACGGGAGAGACCGGAATCTCCGCAGGCGAGGAGCGACGCCGGGACAAGAATGGCGAGGACGGCAAGTGCGGTCCGAAGAAGGGATGTACTGGTCATAGGGTGTTTTCCTCTTGGGATTCTATGTAGAACCAAAGTTGGGTACGGTATCTGTGATATGCGGTATCAGCAATTAAATAGTACCGATTTTTGATTTTTCGGGTCAACCGAATTGTGGATTTTTCAGTCTCTTCGCAGGTTCCGGCAGCATCACTCAATCTTCAGCAGGGTAGGTGAATCGCACATCGACAGGGTCACGAACATGATTCCCTTGCCGGTTTCCTGATCGGAACTGATGGATGTGCAGAGAGGACCCTTTAACTGTCATCCATGCGACGTTCGAGACGTTGTAGGGCGTCTTGAGTTGCTCGGATTTCGCGGAGGAGCTCTTCGCGTGAGACGGGGCGTTCGAGTTCGCGGAGACGGTCGAGCTTTGCCTCGTCGAGGTTGTTGATGATGATGGCGATGAAGAGGTTTATGACCACGAAGGTGCCGATTATGACGAATGTGACGAAGTAGAGCCATGCGAGCGAGTGCAGCTCCATGGCGGTGAACATGACCTCGATCCATCCTTCAAGGGTGATGATATTGAAGAGGGTGAGGACGGAGATGCCGAGATTTCGCCAGTTTTCGGGGTCGTGCTCGCTGAAGAGGTGGTAGCCGATGATGGCGTAGATGTAGACGATGATGCTCATGAGCAGCAGCACATGGCCGACGCTGGGGATCGAGCGGATGAGCGCGGTTACGATGAGGCGGAGGTCCTTGATGGTCGAGACGAGGCGGAGGATGCGCAGGAGGCGGGCAAGCCGGACGATTATGGCCAGCTCGCCGGTGGCGGGGATGAGAGCGAAGATTATGACGAGGAAGTCGAAGACGTTCCAGCCGTCGCGGAAGTATCCGGCCACGCGGGGAGTCGAGGCTGTCATCTTGAGCAGGGCCTCGGCGATGAAGATGGCGAGAGCGACCTGGTAGGCGATGCGTATCCAGTCGCCGTAGTCGCGGTCAATGGAGGGAGACGTGTCCATTCCGAGGAGGATGGCATTGAAGATGATGATGGCGATGATGGCGGCTTCGAAAGCGGGAGCCTCGGTGAAACGTCGCGCGAAGGAGGTGAATTTATCCATGCTCGTTCGTCCTCTGCGGATTTGTGACGCACTCGATGTTACCACGAAGAGGGATGTGGGCTGTGGTGTTGCGCTGCGCTACACTTGATGTATGGAGGTGCGAGTCATAAGCCAAGGGCCGGAACTGATGCGTAGAGACGGGTCGACAAGGCATCCGTGAAGGTGTTTACCTATGTCCTCGGCCTTACTACCCTTGTGCCGGCAGTGCAAAGGACTCAAGACTGTCTTAGCAGGAGTTTGCCTGCCCCGAAACATCCGTTTATGAGACTACCAACCCGTCTTCCTTGTCATTGGAACTTGGGGAATCTTCCCTATGGGGATTCCCGGCTCGCAGCGATCTCTCTGATCATCATGCTGCTCGTGGTTTCGGTCCCCGGTGCTCCCTTTGGCCATCCGGCATATGCGCAGACAGCCGACTCCTTCATAGACTTCGCCGAGAACGGAACGGGTCCAGTGGGCACCTTCACTGCCTATGACCAGGACGGAGACCCCATCGAGTGGTCGCTGAGCGGTCCCGATTCCGCTTTGTTCTCCATCGATGAGGGTGTGGTGAGCTTCAGAGATCCCCCGAACTACGAGGACCCGCAGTCCGCTCAGGGGGGGAACGTGTACAGTGTGACTGTGGAAGCCAACGGCGGGACGCACGATGTTGTCGTGACGGTAACGGACGTGGACGATGTCGGAACGGCGAGCATCGACAGGCCGCAGCCGCAAGTCGACAGGCCCATTGAAGCCAGCCTGTGGGACGAGGACGAGGGGGTGGCTGTCCAGAGGTGGCAGTGGGCGCGGTCCGATAATGGAATTACTTGGACCGATATAGACGGAGCGACATCGCCGCGGCGGAGTCCGGACGAGACGGACGAGGGCATGTACCTGCGCGCTATCGTTACCTACTCTGATAAGTTCGGCCCCGGCAAGACGGCCTCGGCGGTGACCGCTAGACCTGTGGAGCCGAGGACCCTGTCCAATGCCGCTCCCGGCTTCGTGGACCGGAGAGGAGATGTAGTCACCACCCTAACCCTGACAGTCCGCGAGAACACGGCTGTGGGCAGGCCCATAGGCCGACGGGTATCGGCGACGGACGCCGACGCCGACATCCTGTACTACGAACTGCTGGACACCCCTGACCTGGAGGATGACGGCGGCGGCGCGCGGTTCACCATCGACAGCCTCTCCGGTCAGATAAGGGTCGGCAAGGTGCTGGGAGCAGACGACGGGGAGAAGGAAGACGAGGCGACAACCCTGTCCGGCGACCCCGCGCTGCCTGAAAATGAGGATGCCGGCGACGCCGACAACAGCGAGTATGTCCTGCGGGTGAGGGTGAGCGACCCGTCGACCGCCTCGGCCACGGTGAACGTCATCGTCAGGGTCACCAACGTGAACGAGCCACCTGCCTTCGATGAGGACGTACCGACGCTGCTGAAGGTGGTGGAGATTGCGGACCCACCCGTCATCACGGTTGGAGACAGCGGTGCCCCGGTTGATGCTGACACCTTCGCCGTCACCGACCAGGACGGAGCCGTCACCAGTGTTTCATACTCGGTGACGGGTGACGACCGCGAGGTCTTTGGGTTCGTCAGCGACGTCCTGAAATTCAAGGCTGACCACGAGCCCAATTTCGAAGTGCAGAGTTCGTACTCGATCACCATAGCGGCCCGCTCCGGGGGGCGATCGGTCTCTCTGGATGTGACCGTCGAGGTGGTGGACGCGGAAGACTCCGGAGAAGTGGCGCTGTCCCAGAGGCAGCCACAGGTCGGTATCGAGGTACATGCCACGCCCAGCGACCCCGACGGCGGCATGAGGATCAGCAGGTGGGTGTGGGAGCTGTCGGCCGAGATCACGGTGGATGAGGAAGGCGTCCCATCGGCCGAGTGCAGGGAAGACCTCGACACGCCCTTGAATGTCGTTGATCCACTCAGCTGGACCACGATAAATGAGGCTTCGACGTCGGCCTACACCCCAAAACCGGCTGAAGTGAACAGGTGCCTGAGAGCGAGAGTGATCTACACCGACAACATAGAGAATCCGACCGATCAGGACGACGAGGCAGTGGGAGTATTCGAAGCTCCCGTACAGAGCAGGAGGCTCGCAAATGCCGCTCCGAGGTTCGTGGACCAGGACTTGAACTCGCCGGGAGACCAATCGGACAGGACGAGCCGGAAGATCGAGGAGAACGAGGAGCCGGAGGAGAGCATCGGGAGCCCGGTCAGCGCATTCGACGAAGACGACAAGCTGCTGATCTACACCCTAGGCGGTGAGGACGCCACCTTCTTCAGCATTTCGAGGAACGACGGCCAGCTCAAGACGAAGACTTCCCTGAACTTCGAGGTCAGAAACAGATATGCCGTGGTGGTGACCGCCACCGATCCCTCTGGAGCCGCGGACAGCATACAGGTGACCATCAACGTCATTGACGTACACGACCCGGTGCGCATAACCGGCGTCAGCTCGGTACGCTACGCAGAGAACGGCACGGCCCCTGTAGCGTCCTTCACGGCATTCGATGATGAGGGAGATCATGTCATCAGGTGGTCTGTAAGCGGGCGAGACGACGACCTGTTCACCATCGACAAAGGCGTTCTAGCCTTCAGAGAACCCCCCAACTACGAGGACCCGCAGTCTGCGTCCGACAGCACTTTGCTGTCGTCAAGGAACGTATACCGGGTGACCGTTGAAGCCGCCGGCGGCACGCGCAACGTGACCGTGACGGTGACGGACGTGGACGATACCGGCACGGTGAGCGTAGACAGGCCGCAACCCCAAGTCGACAGGCCGCTGTCGGCCACCCTGTGGGACGAGGATGACGGGGTGACGGACGAGAAGTGGCAGTGGGCTAGGTCCGAAGACGGAAGGAGATGGACTCGCATAGAGGGAGCGTCA
The DNA here is from genome assembly GCA_009841605.1 of Dehalococcoidia bacterium. Classification (GTDB taxonomy): domain Bacteria; phylum Chloroflexota; class Dehalococcoidia; order Lucifugimonadales; family VXLM01; genus VXLM01. Next base: position 6,349 of record VXLM01000027.1, on the reverse strand, counting down.
GAGCCGCAGCGGAGGCCGGCGGAGGGCGATGTGGATATGTACCTGCGTGCGACGGTAACCTATTCCGACAAGTTCGGCTCCGGCAAGACCGTCCGGGCGGTGAGCGCCAACCGGGTGGAGGCGAGGTCCCCGGCCAATGCGGCTCCCTCCTTCGTCAGTCAGGATGACGATGAGTCCACCCGCTACATCGACATCGCGCGGTTCATCGCCGAGACTGCGACGGTGGGTTTGCCCATAGGCGATCCGGTATCGGCGACGGACGCCGACCAGGACATCCTGTTGTACGAGCTGCTGTACACCCCCGACCTGGACGACGACGGTGACGCGCGCTTCACCATCGACAGCCTCACAGGCCAGATAAGGGTCGGCAAGGAGCTGGGCGCGGACCCCGGCGAGATCGAAGACGAGGACTCGACGGATCTGACCGAGGCCCCCGCCCTGCCTGCTGATGAGGATGCCGACGAGGCAGACAACAGCGAGTACGTCCTTCGGGTGAGGGCAAGCGACCCGTCGACCGCCGAATCCATAGTGAACGTTATCGTGACGGTCACCGAGGTGAACGAGCCCCCTGCCTTCGATGATGACGCGCCGACGCTGCTGAGCGTAGTGGAGAAGGTGAACGAGGACATGCCGGTCATCACGGTTGAGCATAGCGGCGATCCCATCGATGCCTCTACCTACGCCGTCACCGACCAGGATGGCATCGTCACCGGCCCTGACGGCTATGACGACACCACCTACACGTACTCGGTGTCGGGCCCTGACGGCGATGACTTTGCCTTCGACAGCGATGGTATGCTGGTCTTCAGAACGGGTCACGAGCCCGATTTCGAAAACCAGAGCTCCTATTCGATAACCATCGAGGCCCACTCCGGTGACGGTGCTCGCAGGCTGTCGACCACCCTGGATGTGATCGTCGAGGTGGAGGACGGAGAGGACGCCGGGGCGGTGGTCCTATCCCAGAGGCAGCCGGAGGTAGGCGTCGAGATACATGCCACGGTCAGCGACGACGACGGCGGTGTGACGACCAGAAAGTGGGTGTGGGAACTGTCCGAAGAGGTTACGGTGCACAGGGGCGTGCCGTCGCGGGAGTGCGAGGACGACCCTGACACGCCCGGCATTGCTGCCGTTGACGAAGAGCGCTGGACCCCAATAGCAGGAGTCACGTCTGCGGTCTACGCTCCTAAGGCGACCGACGTGAACAGGTGTCTGCGGGCGACGGCGTACTACATCGACAACGTTGGTCGCGCTCAGGACATGGCAACGGGAGTGCTGGAAGTCCCAGTAGGACGACACGGTTCGTTTGACACTGATCCGGAATCGGACAGCGGGTTCGTCAATGCCCCACCCGTGTTCCCCGACCAGGACTTCAACACCGAGGGCGACCAGTCCGACAGGACGACCCGGGAAGTGGCGGAGGACACTGCAGACAACACTGAGACTGGGCGGAACATCGGAGACCCGGTCAGGGCCCAGGACGAGGATGATGATTTACTGATCTACACCTTGGGCGGTCCGGACGCCGAGTTCTTCCGAATAGGGAGGAACGATGGCCAGCTGAAGACTGAAGCTCCCCTGAACTATGAGGCCAGGAGCAGTTACACCGTGGTGGTGACTGCTACCGACCCGTTTGGCGCCATGGACAGCATACAGGTGACTATCAACGTTACCGATGTGGACGACCCTCCGGTGATAACTGTGATCACGGGATAAGCCCGACGTGGGAGTTTCCTTACAGACCAGCTGTGAGTGGGGCGTGAACTCTGTTCGGCGGCCTTGGGAGGCTACCTTCGTTCGACGTCTAGCTGGACCGTTCCACATCAGCTTTCACTTTTAGCCTGAGCCACAAAGTGAAAGTTCTCGATTCTGTCAAGTCTGGTGGAGATAGGGGGACTCGAACCCCCAACCTCGGCATTGCGAACGCCGCGCTCTCCCAGTTGAGCTATATCCCCACAAGGCGGGTGAGGGTTTCAGTATAGCTTACCGAGTGGAGCAGGGTCTAGGGAAATTGGGCGGTCGATAGGTGTGAGTCTGTGGACGACACGGATCAGGCGGTTACGGTTCGACTCTGTCTCTGATTGCACGGGCGGTACGGTCGAGGACTTGACGTGTCGGGAGGTCGCCGTAGTCGTCAGGGAAGCGGAAGCCGAAGCCATCGTTGTGGTGGCGAGGGATGAGGTGGAGATGGAAGTGGAATACCTCTTGGCCGGCGGCTTCTCCGTCGGCGACAAGCCAGTTGACACCATCGCATTCGAGGGTTTTGTACAGCGTTCTCGTGATCCGGCGGGCGAGCGCGAAGAGACGGGTGGTTGTTGAGTTGTCCAAGTCAGCAATGTGCGGAGCATGGGCAGTTGGGACGAGCAGGGTGTGCCCTTGGTTGACGGGCTGGATGTCCATGAACGCCATTATGGTCTGGTCCCGATAGACCCAACTGGCCGGCATCGCTCCAGCGCTGATTTTGCAGAAGACGCAGGATTCCATCGGTTTTGTACGTTTAGGAAAGCGCTATAGCGACTTGACGGCGTTTTCGATGGCAGTCGTGGCGTTCTGATAGTCGGTGTCGGGTGACAGGAGAAGGGGCTCGCCGATACGGATTTCTACGTTTCCTCGAGGGAGGATGGGAAAGCGCGAGGGGAATCCCAGCTTGTGGATGTGGAGGCGGAGGGGGACAACGGGAAGGCGGCCCTCAACGGCGACGAGACCTGCACCGCTCATGAAGGGTTTGATGGGACCTCCGATGGTGAGCTCGCCTTCGGGGTAGATGAGTACTGACCAGCCGTCGTCGATGATCTTGCCCATGTTCTCGAGGCTGGGGCGGACGGCGCCTTCCCTTGCGAGAGGAAAGCCGTTGCCCAGCAGGGGGTTCATGAGCCAAAAGATGGGGTTCTTCCAAAGCTGGGCGGCTCCTGCTATGGCCATGCGGCGTCGGAGGCTGTTGGGGATGGCCTTGATGATAAGAGGGTTATCGAGTCCGAGGCTGTGGTTGGATGCGAAAAGGACGGGGCCTGTCACTCCTTCGAGGCGCTCGCGACCGGATATCTTGAGGCTGTAGGGCAGGCTGACGATGGGGAAGATGACGGCCCGTTGGAGGAAGCCACGCAGGATGCGGCACCACCAGCGCATACCCCACGCGGGGAAGCTCATCATGGGCGGGTTCTTCGATCCCTCCTCGACGAGGTCGGTCAGGTGTTTGACGGTCGTGTCCTGATCTAACTGACTTTCGTCCATGTATACGCCCATCTCGGCCTCGATAGCCGAGAGAAGCTCGACTCGTCCGAGGGAATCGAGGTCGAGGTCGTCTCCGAGAGTAGCATCGGGCGTGATGTCGTCGACATGTCGCTTGCTGACTTCAGCGATGATGTGAGGCAGGCCTCTTGCTCCGCTTGAGGGTGTTCCAGCGGAGGTTACCACGGACTGGTTCTCCGGCTGTATCTTGCCAAGTATCGTATCGATCACGATGCGCTTCTTCACCTTAAGCGTGTGAGTGCGAGGAAAGTCCTCTTCGGGCCAGACGGTGAAACCTCTGATTCTCTGCTGCTCAGCCAACTGTTCGTTGGTCCAGGACACGGCGTTCTGGGCGTTATCCGGGTCATCCAGGATGAGGGCGGCGTGGACCTCGACGGAGGAGCCCTTGGTGAGGCCGACGACGGCAGCGTCGGTGACGTTCGGGTGCTTGGTGAGGACTGCCTGGATGTCCTCCGGGAAGACGTTCTGGCCGCTGGGAAGGACGATCATGTCCTTCAGGCGGCCCTGGATGTGCAGGAATCCCTCGTCGTCGAAGTAGCCTAGATCGCCGGTGCGGTACCAGTCGCCTTCGAAGGCCGCGGCGGTCTCTTCGGGCGCGCGCCAGTAGCCGGGGGTGACGTTGTCTCCGCGCACGAGGATCTCGCCGGCGTCGCTGATCGTAACCTCGACGTTTGGGAGAGGGCGCCCGGTGGAATCGATTCGCCGTTCCTCGATGGCGTGGTTGCTAATGACGGGTGAGGCCTCGGTGGCCCCGTAGCCCTGCACGATCTTGACGCCGAGCAGCTCCCATTTTCGTCCGAGATCGGGATCGAGGGCCGCTCCGCCGGAGACGATGAAGTCGAGCTTGCCGCCGAACTGCTTGTGGACGCGGCGGAAGAGGACGCGACGGAGACGGAAGGGCGTTCGCTCGGCTATTCTGAGTAGCTTGTCCCATAGGGCCTTCTTGCCCTGCCGGGTTATCTCGCGCTCGATGCCGTTCATGAGGAGTTCGAGTCCCTGGGGAACCAGCAACAGGATAGTGATCTTGCGCTCGCGCATCGTCCGGGCGAGAACGGTGGGTTGACGGCTCGTGGGGTAGGTGACGCTCGCGCCGGAGTTGAGGGCGACGAAGAGGCCGCCCATCTGCTCGTACATGTGGCTCAGCGGGAGGATGGAGAGGAGCCTGCTGGATGGGTCGCAGGAGATGTATTGGGATATGCCCTCGATGTTGGCCGTGAGGTTCCGGTGGGTGAGCATGACGCCCTTAGGGTCGCCTGTTGTGCCGGATGTGAACATGATCTCGACGAGGTCGTCGGGAGTGATGTCCACTTCTTGGGGCGATGGCATGTCGACGATGTCTTCTTCAAGCTCCTCAAAGGTTATTTCGGGGATATCGAGATCAACGTCTTCCTTCGGAGTGAAGCGGGAAGTGAAGGCCAGTTTCGGGACGGTGCGGGAGATCACCCGCTCCACGTAGTCGGGGGCGCTTCGCAGATCGAGAGGGATGACGACGACGCCTGCTCGGACACAGCCGAAGAAGATGAGGACCCAGTGGGGAGAGTTGGGGCCCCAAAGGACAACCTGGTCTCCCTTTGTGAGGCCGCGTTGTTGGAGAAGTGAAGCGACCTTGCCGGAGTCTTCCCAGAGGCTGGAGTAGGTCCAGCGGAGGTACCGGAACACCGGCTTTATCAGGAGGGCATCGCGGGAAGCGTGCTTTTCAGTCATCGCGCGAAGGAAATCGACGAGGGTCTTGCCGATGGGGGCGTCGGTCGTGATGGTTGTCATGGCTGCTCTTTTGTTACACCGTCACTCGTCGGGCGGCGTATTCCTGAATCATGTTCTGAAGGGCTGTACGTGGGTTCTTACGCATGGGCGGGAAGTGGCTGAAGCATATGATATCGAAATCGAGAACGAGGAGTTTTTTGAGCGAACGAAGCGCCTCTTCGGAGTCTTGTGTGACCCTGTGGGAAGGAGGTGTGAGCTTCCGCGAGAACTTGTACTGCAGTGCGTCGCCCACAATGATGACACGCTTAGAGGGCAGGTACAGGCCGATACTTCCTGCGGTGTGTCCAGGGAGGTGAACGATCCTCACCTCCGTGCCGAAGGGGATGATGTCGCCGTCTTCGAGTCGGAGGTCGACCGGGACGTGGCCTCCCATGAGCTTAGGGAGTACGGGCTCGGCCATCCTGGCAAGCAGTTCGTTTTGTAGCGGATTCGGTGCAGTCTTGGTGCCTGAGATTACCTCTGCGTCCTCCCGATGCGCGCCGACAGTGATATTTCTTCCGGCGACCACCTCGCCGAGTCCACCGCAGTGGTCGGGGTGGGCGTGGGTGATGACGATGGTGTCGATTTGGTCGAGGGAGAGTCCGAGGTCTTTGAAGCCTCCGGTTATTGGGATAAGGCTTCCCTGTAGTCCTGTGTCGACCAAGATGGCCCGCCCATCTTCGATCAGCACGGTGACCCGTGCTCCGATGGCGCGGAATTGGAACACTCCGTGAGCGGCTTGTATGGGCTTGCCGAAGATCATGGTTTGGATATGAGAGAAAGTGAACTGTTCAGGCTGGCTAACCCTCTCAGCATACAGGTTTCTCGTTGGCAATGACGCACGGTAAGGCAGCCAGTGGAGCTTATATCTTCAAAGACTATTGCCGGCGGAGCTGGCCCCGGAGGAAGACTTTTAGGAGTCCCTCGTTGGCGGCGCTGGTGAGTTTACGTTCGATGGTTCCGTCTTTGCCAATGAAGAAGGTGGTCGGAAGGGAGAGCACCTCGTAGGCGCGGGCGATCTCAGTGGTGGTGTCGAGGCCAACCGGGTAGGTGACGCCGGACTCCTCGGCGAATGCCTTGACGTTTTCGAGGGTATCGGACATGGCTATGCCAACGAACACGACGCCCTGGTCTCGGTACTCCTGCCACATGGTCTCGAAGAAGGGCATCTCCCAGCGGCACGGAGGACACCACGATGCCCAGAAGTTCAGGACGACGACCTTACCGTTGAGGTCGGAGAGGCGCAGAGTCTCGCCGTCGAAGGTCTCGACCTCGAAATCGGGCGCGGCCTCTGCATCGGTGCTGCTCGTGGATAGGATGGTCCTGGGGGTTGGGGCGGGAGTCGCGGTAACGGTCGGTT